>CAYSVE010000001.1:0-4002 GCA_964434365.1 uncultured Anaerolineaceae bacterium
GATATCGTTAATACGCCCGGCTTTCACGGCCAGGCTTGTCGCGGGAACCAACACCGTGACCAAACTGAGCAGTGCAAGACCCAAAACCAATCCTACTGACACTCTGGGAAACTGTCGATCCCGCTGCATAGTACACCCTTTCTTGGTTGACGCCACAAGTTCTTGTGTTACCAGCGTATTCTAGTACGAAAAGCCTATTTGTGAAAATCTATTTTTATCGCCCATTGTTCAAGAATAATCTACTTTTGTGCACAAGTCGTTTCAGATAATGCACGAACAGAAACGGCGCATCCTCCTCCAAATCGTAGGCACGGCGAATGCTTGCCTTAGGGGGTATGAGGAGGGCCTTCAATAATGCCATGCGCGACCGCCAGGGCACACGCCACAGCCAACGGATATATCCTTCGGCGAGACGCTGCGGGGCGTCTCGAGCACTGTCACCCGGCAGCAGTTGGGCCGGTATCGGCGTCCTCAAGTAAGTATTCGTAAGCCCAAAGGCACGCTGCATGGCCGACATCCACCCCAGGCGCTCAGCTATTTGTTGAATATTCGCCCAATCGGTTGTGCATGTTGCAACAACATAGTGGATATCGAGGAGCCACTGTAAGCGGATGGGATCATCGGCGTGGTTGCCGCCCGTATGAAACCCCAGATAGGCCAATAACATATCTGGGCACATCACGCGCAGTCGTCCGGCTTCGGTTGGTATTTCGTGGGTGTTTTCCCAGATGAACGCCATGTTTTGTGAGGACGTTGCGCCCAAGCGCGGCTTGACCAGATCGTAATGCAATTCTAGCCGAATTGTATGGTCGGCCTGGTACATGAGGTGATGATGATGGGACACCCCCGCACGCATGGTAGCGGGTAAGCGCGCTGGGAGCAGTGTTTCATCGGGGTGGAACCCGAGCCTGGCCAGTACCTCTAGCGCTTGTTCGCAATGGGCTTTGGGCACCAACACATCGATGTCGCGCATCGTGCGTTGGTCTGGCATTGGATACACGGTGTGGGCCAGCGCTACGCCCTTCAGCCAGACGGCCTCGATACCCGCCTGACGAAACGCGGCGTTCACCTGGGCGCTTAACACGAGGTAGCGCCCTGTTTGCGCCATCAAACGAAGCGCGTGGGGCCGGTAGCGTCCGATTTCGGTGGCGGGCACGAGGTCGTTGTGTGCGGCTTGTTTATAGAGCGCATAAAGCGGTAGGTACACCCCATGGGTGTGCGCAGCCCGGAACGCCAACGTGCGTTGCGTGGATGAAAGTGCGTCAAACGTCACCTTTTGGGTTAGGAGATCGGCAAGCAAGGTAACGTCGGCCATAGTTAATCGCTACGAGAGGGGTTGCTGAGGGATGGAACCGTCGGGGCCGCCCGTCGTGAACAGCGTGTCGGTTGGGGTTGTTTCCATCGTCGTCACCGCAACGAACGGCGACTCGCTTACAATTTTACGGCCAGAGAGGGTGCGGCGCAGCGTGATATCCAGGAGTTGCGGTTTCTTCCAGGGCAGCTTTTTTGTGGTTGATGTCATATCGTTCATGCTCATGCTACTCAATGAATACCTTGTCTTGGTGTACATGTTGACTTTAATCATACTCAATTTGGGGGCGCATACAACCGATACTGGCCGATGCTTAACATTATGTTATCTCCCTTGAGGGACTAATGGCGCTCGTGCAACGCCCGCAGGCTTAAACCGACGAGTTGCACGCCCTTCTCAACAACTCGGAAGAGGTAATAGGGCCACACCGGTCGATTCGCTGGGATGTTGTACTGCTCGCGCATGAATTCGGGAGCGATGAAGAGCACGTTGTTCCAGAGGTATTGGAACTTCTCCCGGCGCGTCATCAAGGACATCAACCGAAGCCCCGACCGGTAGTTGAGGTATGTTTTGTTGGCTTCCAGGTCGGTGTGCGTCGGGTTTTCTGGCGTAAGGGCCTGCCACATCGCGTCGACATCGACCGACGTCTCGAAGATTTCCAGGGTTTGCTCTACGGCCCGTTGGGTGTAGGTGTGCCAGTTGAACCAGGCGAGATGCTGGGCTAAGCGGTCCCAGTCGAGCGAGTTGTGCGTCATCAGCAAGTGTAGATCGAGCTTGCGCACAGCTTTGAAGTCGACATTGGGGGGCTTTTGGTTATGCCTTAGCTGCTGATGCTGCAAGACATCGTGTGTGGCGCACACAATGAGTTGTAGCTCGGGGTCCAGGGAGAGTAACTGCCCCCCCATCACGTCTACCGTGCGCGTATGATCCCACAGGTAGCCCAGTGCCCCTGCCGAAAGCCCGGATACCTCGCGAAAACCGAGGTCGTAGTGTAGCTCTGCCACGATGTTGTGTTTGCGCAGCACGTAGTGATGCTGGAAGTAATTTTGGATTTCTACGGGGATGAGCTGGCCCGCTGCGGTACGTGGGACATAGGTATACCCGGCGGCCCGCAACGTCTCCAACGCCTCTACCCGCACATCGAGGGGGACGATGAAATCTAAATCGAGCATGGGGCGCAACCATGGCTCGGGGTAGACGGTGTGCGCGAGCGTGATGCCCTTGATCCATATCGGGCGGTAGTCTGCCAGCAGGCTGTTGATTTCGAGCGCCAGCGTGGTGAGCAAACCGGCGCGGCCACGCAGGCCAAGCAGGTAGTGTTGCAGGTCTTCGGCGAACCAGTGTGCATCGTGCTGGTACTGCCCGGTGGTATGATACACCATCGGCAGCAGGTTGTGCGCCGCAGCTACCTGGATCAACGCTGCTTTGTGCGCCTCATTTATATCACGCCAGTGTAGTTGCCCAGTGATTAGACATGCCAGGGTTTGCAAATCCTCGACTGGCGCGATTTGATCGAGATTAGGCAACTGTACAGACATCAACTTCCCTTAAATGCGAGATGGTAGCAAGATCACCGTGTCGGTTGGTTCGTGAGAGTTTTACAGCACGCAAGTAGGGTCTCATCATTGCCAAATCGAATTCGATGAATAGCCCCATAAACCTCAACACGTACCCAAATAAATTTCGCGATCAATTGCGGATATTTTGTGTGTTTGTGTGAGGATGATGTCGCCCCCCCCCGATTGTGGAGGTGTGCAATCGTCATGATGACAGGTCAGGCACTCTTCTACCGCACTCGTAACCGCTTGTCATCACCACGACACCCCTTACGCTACGTCATCACCCACCTGGCGACCTACGCACAGTATTGTACCGGACATACTTTTTGTGCATAAAGGGGCGATAGTACCACGGAGAACGGCGTGTACGGAAGATAACAACTATGAAAAATCTTTCATGGTGTTACAGCTACCCCGGGGGTTGTTTTCGAGGGTCGCGACAACGCTCCAGGATCGAAACGGTATCACGCATTCGACGATTTGTGCCTCATCCCTCCTCCCCCCTGCGATAAGCCAGAATCATATTGCTCGGTGCGCAGGTGCGTGCACCGCTCCACCACACACAAAGCAGATCTTAGCATGCGTTTAACAAGCAGTTAGTATTTTAGAGTCGAATGACCAACTCTAAAGCATAAGGTAAGCAAAAGAAAAAGTGTAATCAACCCTACAATTTTCTCGCCGTGGCTTCGTTAGATTTACAGCGAAGTTCATTTGGAGTTGAGGAAGAGATACACATGCGTAAGGTTTTGATCGTTCTGCTGATGGGTATCGTCACGGTGTTCGGCGCAACTGTCGCCGCACAGGATGATATGTCGGAGATGGCGATGGAAGTAACCGGTGTGACGGTTCTCGGTAGCGTGGATGCTGACGGCACGCCGGAAGATGCGTGGCTCGATGCCTGGGCGTTCGCTGTGGCTGCGGCTGGCGAAGAAGAAGGTTCTTTAGACCTGACCGTGTACGCCAACAACCTCGTACCGGAGGGTGTGTACACCCTGTGGGGTGTGAACATGAACCTCGTTGGCATGGATGTGTTCGCAGCCGGTGGCCCGGAGGCCAACGCTTTCACCGCTGGTGAGGCCGGTAGCGCCGTTGCGAACGTCATCATCCCTGCGGGTGAGGAATACGAGATGC
>CAYSVE010000001.1:4012-62629 GCA_964434365.1 uncultured Anaerolineaceae bacterium
GCAGAGGAAAGCTACGAGATGCTGGCAGTAGCCTACCACAGCGACGGCCAGACCTACGGCGACAACCCCGGCGCGATGGGCGAAGTCACGTTCACGCACGTGATGGGTGCCTTCCCAGGCATGCAGGAATCTGAGACGGTTCTCAGCCTGCTGCCGGTGGTTCAGCCAGATGGCGTGCCCGAGATGGTGGGTGAGGAAGCCTGGGCCGAGGCGGCTGTAATCGCCGTGGCCGAAGAAGTCGAGGACGCCTTCGAGATTACCGTATACGGCGCCAACCTCGTGGTCGATGGCCTGTACACCACCTGGGCTGTCAACGAGGGCACCTTCGGGATGCAAGTTGCCCCGGCGGGTGGCCTGCCCGATAACGAGTTCCGCGCCAACGAAGCGGGCTTCGGCATCAACGAAATCGTCATCGCCGCCGATGAGGTGCCGGACGCGCTCGCGCTGGCATACCACAGCGATGACCAGACCTACGGCGACAACCCCGGCCCCATGGGCGACACGTCCTTCACCCACGTGATGGGCATGTTCCCGGCTGCTGAGTAATTCGTCTGTAGCGCATATCACGGCTTATACAGGGTCGGCCCTCGTGAGGGGGTCGGCTCTTTATCTTTATGTAAGGCAACAAATGTAAGGCAACAAAAAAAGCGAGGCCATTGGCCCCGCCCTATCGATTACGTCGCAACCCCGGCCTAAAACTCAAGCGCGGTGACGGTCGTGCTCCATGCGTTGGTTTCGCCGTTGACCGTGTAGGTGCCCTCGCCACGCAGCCACACCCGACCGGTGCCCGTCGCCGTCAGGTCAATCTCATCGCCGCGCAGGGCGACTGCTAAATGCTCACCGCTCACCGACGCGGTGCCGTCGAAGCCGCGAAACACGTAAACCGTGCCCCGGCTGGTTTCGCGAACCTCACGTTGACCGTTGCCTGCAACCCCGATTTCGGCGGCGCCGGTGGTGTCGAGGATGGTGAGGAGGCCATTGCCCGTAAGGGTGATGTCGCATTCGGCGCAGCGGACCTGCGCGCGGCCTTCGCCCTGTGCGGTGAGGGTACCGGTTCCGCTAGCGGTTTGTGCTAATGCCGGGACGGCCATCGCTGCTGCTAGCAGCCCAACAAGGAGTGCAACTGCAAATTTCTTCATCGGTGTGAATCCCCGTAATCACTGTCATCTGACCGTATGATGCGGGGAAAGCGTCACCGAAGTTTTTGCGAGGTGTAAGCGCGTTGTAAAATCTCAGGCGACGGCCAGCTTGCGCTTGCGAACGTTGACCTCGGGCAGCAGCGTCCATGCTGTGATGGCCACCACACCGAATAGCACCGCCGTCAGCGCGAAGGTGCCCCGGTAGCCGAATAACCCGGCGGCTACGCCACCTACGAGCGGCGCAATCGCACGGGCGCCCGCCACGATGGAGTTATCCAACCCATAAACGGAGCCTTCCTCGCCGCGCTCGGTGTACTGGGCCAGCAAGGCGCTCGGAGCCGTGAGCAACCCACCCAACGCCAGGCCCGTGAGCGCTTGCAACCCGACGAGTTGCCACACGGTCGTCACGAAGACCTGCGGAATGTACAGCAGCGTCGTGAGGATGCCCATCGAAATGATGACGCTGCGATGGCCGATGCGGTCGCCGAGGTTGCCGAGGTAAACACCGCTGAGGGTCGCGCTCAGCGACGACACGGCGATCAACAGCCCGGCGTAAATGCTCTGGTTTTCGACCGTGGGCGGCAGAAGGCTAATCACGAACAGCGGTGCGATGGGGATAATCATCACGCGGCCTGCCGCCGACAAAAAGCGCATGAAGTACACCAGCCGTACCCCCGGCGCGGCCAGCACATGCCCCCACTGCTGCATGATGCTGGGGCGTTGCTGGTTCGTGTCGGTTTCGGGCACAAACTGTTCGTCGATGAAGAAGTAGATGAGCACACCACTGAGGAACAACAGCGCGGATGTAAACACGAACGGCATGGCGTAGCCGTACTGGTCGGCGAGGTAGCCGCCGATGAGCGGCCCCACGGCCAACCCACTCCACAGGCCCACCTGGAGCAAGCCCATGGCAAAGCCGAGGCGCTCGCGCGGCACCTTCGCGGCGACAAGGGCGTTGTTCGCCGCAACCGTGCCGGTAATCAACCCCTGGATGCCGCGCAGCAGAATCAACTGTTCGGCGTTGTTGACGAAGCCCATCATAAACATGATGACCGTGCCGCCGAAGGCCGCGCGCATCACCATCGGTTTGCGCCCGATGCGGTCGGCAGCGGCCCCCCACAGCGGCGAGGCCAGCATCATGGTGAAGCCCTGCACACCGATGACCAACCCGGCGAGTAGCTCGACCGGCAGGTCGAAGATGCTACCGAGGGAATCGACGTAGAGCGGAAAAAAGGGAAAGACGAGGGAAAAGCCGGTGGTCGCCATCACCTGCCCGAAGAAGACGACACCCAATACGATGTGCCACTCGGCGTGGCGCTTTGCAGTCACAGGAACTCCTGACTGTTGCTTCGATCAACCAAAGGGCAGGGTACACCCAACCGGCAGGACCATTAAACCCCGGATGCAGCCCAATGTTGGGTTTCTCATAGGCTAATCATTCTGTGGAGGCGATGGGCGGGGAAGGCTTGGGGCGTGGCGCTACGGCGCGTCATCTTCGAAATCGAACCGCGTGGGGGCGCGGTGCACGCAGACATTGCACGACGCCAGGACTCGCCCGAAACCGCCCTTACTCTCATATCAATTCAGTATTTACCCAGGTTGGATATATAGTGCTTCCAGCCAGTATTCTACAATAGTGGACGTTTCTATCCGTATTACGGGGCATTGCCCCAACCAAAGGAGCCACCCCATGCCCGATATTGTGATTCGCCCGGTGCAGCCCGCCGACATCGCTACCCTGCACTGCGTCGTCGAGGCGGCCTTCGAGCCGATTTTTGCGTCGTTCAAGGGGATGATGGGGCCGACAATCTTCGCGTTCTTCTATCCCGACTGGCGACAGGTCCAGCGCACCCTCGTGAATACGCTCATCGCTGACGCTGACGCGCACGTGTGGGTCGGGGCTACCGACGGGGCGGTAGTCGGGTTTGTAAGCTACCGGCTGAAGCCAGAGATGGAGGGCGAGATCGAACTGCTTTTCGTCGACCCGGCGTACGAGGGTGGCGGCCTCGGCACAGCACTCAACGAATTTGCGCTGCAACAAATGCGCGCCGCCGGGATGAGGGTCGCAACGGTTGCCACAGGCGGCGACCCCGCCCATGCCCCTGCGCGCCGTAGTTACGAGAAGGTCGGCTTCAGGCCGATTCCGCAGGTGTGGTACATCAAAGCGCTGGAACATGAAGCGTGAGGGATTCGGCGAGAAGTGGCTTTCGATTTGGGGATCGCCGGGTAATCGATTTTCACCGCTCATTACATCTGCAAACGTGATGCCATTCTGCCGAAGAATTACGGCATCCGCTGTTCTGCAATGACGAAAAAATTCCCATTCTGGGGTGCAGTGTCTGGCTGTATCGGCGATAGTTCGGATGCCCTGCCGCGACGCGGGTCGGTGACGACAAAGAGGACGAAGTACTCGGCAAGCAATTGTAGAACGTCTTGAGCAGATTGCCCTGTAGTTTGCAACCGCTTGGGGTGAATTTCGATGTAGAGCTTGTGCACTGTTTCTAGCAGTCGTCGCATCCCCCTCAGAACATCTAGCTCCGCCCCTTCTACGTCGATCTTGACGAGATCGGGAAGCACACCCTCGCCTGTGAAGACAGAATCCAGGCGAACGCTATCGACGTCGATCTTTTCGGCTCCGCGACTTGCTGAGGTGGACTTCAAGCTAAGTGCTACCGACGATTGACTGTTGCGAAAGTAACTCAGCACCTGTTCGGTATCACTGACCGCTTGATTGTACAGATGGACATCGGTATCAGTCTTGTTCAACGCAACATTGGCCTGGAGCAACGAGAAATTTCGGTTGTCCATCTCAAAAGCGTGAACTTGACCACTCGACATCAACTGGAGAGCGATGCAGGTGTAGTAACCGAGGTTCGCTCCTATGTCGACGAAACAGTGCGCGTCTCTAATATCCTCGACCAACCGCAAGGTGACCGACGGTTCATGGAGACGGTTCCCACTATAGCGTGGATAAAACCACTTATTGGCTACCTCGTCCTTGGTGGAAAAGCGTACTTGTTTGTCTCCAAGCGTGAGCACATAGTGTTCGCGGTTTTCGAAGATGAGGAGCCGTGTAACGTTTCGAAGTGTTTTTCTCAGAAGCGGTGTTCTACGTCTGATCAAGCTCGTCAACTGTTTTGTGGTATCTTGCACCGGTTTCCCCCCCCACTATACGAACCGCGTGTAACTCTACCAATCGAAATCATTGGCGTCAAACTAACCCGACCGTACGCGATGCCTAGTCTTGGGCAGCACTATGGCTCAGGTCGCGGGTGTGTTACCCCTTTGCTTGTGACAACGGGCTTATCTACCCGGTGCATCAAGGGTTTTGGAGCAAAGTTTTGATAATTGTTAAGTCAAAGACGCGTTTCGCCCCATTTCACATGTTATAATCCCTACAGACTGCGTCGAAGACATGAAGTATATTAAGGTTGAAAATAGTTTGAGCGAACCTGTCGCTATTGTCACAGCCGCCAGCCAGGGGATGGGTGCAGCCTGCGCCCGCGAACTGGCAAACCGTGGGTACCGGCTTAGTTTGCTGGCGCGCTCGGCGGCTGTAGAGACAGTGGCAGCGGAGCTGAGCGCCATCACGCAGCGCGGCTCCATCACACACCCCGACACATTGGCCGCACTGGTAAGCAGCACGCTAGACACCTATGGGCGCATCGATGCTGTGGTGTGCAACACGGGGCACCCATCCAAGGGTGACCTGCTGGACCTGAGCGATGAAGATTGGCACCAGGGTATCGACTTGGTTTTGTTGAGTGTTGTGCGACTGGCACGTCTCATCACGCCGGTTATGCAGGCCCAGGGTAAGGGTGCGTGGGTGCATATTTCGGCCTTTGGTGCCGTAGAGCCAGGGCTGAAGTTCCCGGTTTCATCGACGATTCGGGCGGCGCTTTCGGCGTATACTAAGCTATATGCAGACCGTTACGCTGCTGAGAACATCCGTATGAACTGTGTATTGCCTGGCTTCATCAACACGCGGGACTTTGGTAACGAGGTCGTGGAGGGCATCCCCTTTAAGCGAACAGGGACTGTGGCAGAAATTGCCGAAACAGTCGCTTTTCTGCTCTCCGATGGCGCTGGGTATATCACCGGCCAAAACATACGAGTCGACGGTGGCATGACGCGCTCGATATGATGGTCGACGGCCAGTACAGCACCTATCACCAAGAAAGGCTTTTCACGTGGTGAAATTCGCTCATATCGGCTTGCCAAAAGCCGCATCGAGCTTTTTACAGTGGGGCCTGTTCAGGTATCATCCACAGTTGCATGTTGTTGGGCCATACCCAGAGTCACAGCCATTACTCGCCACTGTGGATGAACTCCGTAGGGATGATACGGCTGATGTGGAGGCGCTGGGGCAACAATTTCGGCAGTTGGCCGATGAGATGCTGGACCCTGACCGCATGTGGGGCGTTGCCGACGAGCGGTTGTCTGGCAATTTGTTGGCCGATAAACGCCGGGTGCGCAACGCCGAACGGCTGCGCATGATGTACGGAGACATTAAAATTGTGATGATCCTCCGTCACCCACTCACCTACTTGCGTTCGGCCTATAATCAAAGCGTTCGCATCGGCGAGACAAAAACACTGAACCAGTTGATACGGGAAACCCAAAGCCGCGACGAGATCGGCATGTATGGCGTGATCAACTACCCGGCTATGATCGAGTTGTATCAGGGGCTTTTCGGGAAGGACAATGTGCTGTACCTCCCGATGGAGTTTTTGCGCGAGGATGAAACAGGCTTTCTAACTCACATTACCGATTTCCTGGCGATTGACCCAGGCACTGAAGAACAGCTATCGATGCAGAAGCGCAAGACGAACATCGGCGACACGACGATTACACTAGAGACTTATCGCTTCTTCAACCGTTTTGGAGATCGGCGCGCCAACCCGATACGTTACCAGATCGCTCGTAAGGTTGCCCGACAGGTGCGCCATGTTATCGATCGGCCTCGGTGGGCGAGCAAGCGAGGCCCGGTGACCATGGCGGAAATTCGGCAGAGTGAGCCACTTGCTCATCTGTTACAAGACGAGCATTTCCTGCTTTGGGAAAATGAGCTAGAGCCATTCAATTACAAGTTTTAGGATAACACGATGTCCAAACCAATAGCCGATGTACCGACCGACCTTCACCTCTCATCCCCACTTCCGGCGGACCAAAACCCGGCAGCAGTTTACCTGGCCGGTTTGAGCACAGCCCGTTCGCGGCGCACAATGGTGAACGCGCTCCGGTCTATCATCGCGGTTATGATGGGCCTTAAGGTTCGCGATGTCTCCGAAGAGCAAATGCTGATCATGAACTGGAACACCCTGCGCTACCAGCACACGGTGGCTATCCGCGCGCGCCTCATCGAGCGCTATAGCGCGGCGAGCGCGAATCGGATGCTGTCGGCATTGCGGGGGGTGCTGAAGGAAGCGTGGCGGTTGGGGCAGATGTCTGCGGAGGACTACCATCGCGCGGTGGACATCCAAAATGTGCGTGGCGAGACGGTGCCCGCCGGGCGCGAGGTTACGCAGGGCGAAATTTTGGCGCTCGTAGAGGGGTGCAAGCGCGATAGCTCGCCCTTTGGCAAGCGCGATGCGGCCATCATCGGCTTGTTGTACACGTGTGGCCTTCGGCGTACCGAAATCGTGAGCCTGAGCCGCCGCGATGTGAACCTCGATAGCGGACGTATCGTGATTAAGCTGGGCAAAGGCAACAAACAGCGGACGGTTTTCGCGCAGGGGGGTGCCCTGCGTGCGATTGCCGATTGGGTAGAGGTTGTGGGCAACATCGACCCCGACGAGGCGCTGTTTTTGCCGATTCGGCGCGATGGCACGCTGGAATACCGCCAGATGTCTACCCAGAGCATCTACGATATGCTGCGGCGTAGGGCAAAGCAGGTGGGCATCCCGGCGTTCTCTCCGCACGATTTACGCCGCACCTTCGTGGGCGATATGCTAGATCGTGGTGTGGATATTGCTACGGTGGCCAACATCGCCGGTCACAGCTCGGTAGACACGACACGTCGCTATGACCGACGACCCGAAAAAACGAAACAGGATGCAGCAGCGCGCTTACTCTTCCCGTATTGATGCCACCGGCACCGGTTGCGATGGCGTTGCCTCGGCCAACTCGGTGAGGTACTGCAACGGCGGTACATCTGGCTTTAGGCCGCACTCGATGAGGTGATCGATACGGGAGAGAATTTCTTTCGGTGGCAGGTCGGTCATCCACTGAGACAACCGCGTGATGTGCGGGTGCTTGGTTTCGGTGGGCATCTCTGCCGAGTCGTATAGCTCTTCATAGAGCTTTTCGCCGGGGCGCGCACCAACCACCTTGATTTCGATGTCGGCGTGGGGGCGCATCCCGCGCAGGCGAATCATGCGTTCGGCGATGTCGACGATACGAACCAACTCCCCCATCTTCAGCACGAAGATGTCGTCGCCGGCGGTGAGGCATGCGGCATGAATCACCAGGTTTACCGCTTCGGCGATGCTCTTGAAGTTGCGCGTGATACGATCGTCGGTAATGGTGATCGGCCCACCTGCATCCAACTGTTTGTTGAAGGTGGGGACGACACTCCCCCGGCTGCCGAGTACATTCCCAAAACGCACCACAGTGAAGAGTGTATCGTGTGCGAATTCGTTCATCAGGGCGTGCATTTCCAGTTCGCACAGGCGCTTGCTGGCCCCCATAACACTGGTCGGGTTCACGGCCTTGTCGGTGGAAATGAGGACAAAGCGCTCGACCAGATGATAACGGGCCTGTTCGGCAACGATGCGGGTGCCCTTCACGTTCACACGAATGGCTTCTTCGGGGAAGGATTCCATCATGGGCACGTGCTTGTACGCTGCGGCGTGGAAGACGATTTGCGGTCGGTAGGTGTCGAAAATTTCGGCAACAGCCTCTTCGCGGCTGACATCGACCAGCAGGCTAACCAGGTTGAGGTTTGGGAATTTGGTGCGTAGCTCGATATTGAGGTCGTGGAGGTTACTTTCGTTGTTGTCCAGTATAAGCAGTTGTGCTGGCTCGTAGGTGGCCATCTGGCGAGAAAGCTCTGAGCCGATGGACCCGGCGGCCCCGGTTACGAGGACGCGCTTGCGCATGACGGGTTCCAGGTTTACGCCGTCATAGGCGCTAATCTGCCGCCTGCCGATGAGGTCTTGTGGTTGAACGTCGCGCAGGATGTTGCCATTGAGGCGTGCGTTGATCATCGCAAGGGTGTCGGGCACGACTTTGATGCGTGCCTGGCTTTGTTCGCAGTACCTGAGGATTTCGCGGAAATCTGGCCCGTCGATGTTATGGATGGCCAACACGATAAGATCGATGGAATGTGCTTCTGCGATGATGGGAATACTGTGGCGGTTGCCGAAGACGGGAACGCCTTCGACGTACATACCAAACTTTTCGGTGTCGTCATCGATGAAGCCAACAACGCGATGACGGTCGTTCTGTTGGCGGTGCTTCATCCGCCAGGCGATGGTTTGCCCGGCTTCCCCGGCGCCTATGATGAGCACCCGTGTGGCATGTTTGGGGAATTCGTGGTTCCATACGGCACGCCAGCGCCACTTGGCACCGCTTAGCATACGCGAGCGATACCGGACTGTGGTGGAGCCGAACATCAACAGCACATGCGCGAAAAAGATGACCGTGTATGGCAACGGTTGCGGTTCTACAATGCCATTAATCGCCAACATCACGAGCATCGAGACGCCAATCGCCTCCATGATGTTCGTTACATTGTGGCCGCTTGTTTGGTTCCAAAGACGGTGATAAAGCCCCACTGAGTAAGACACCAAAATGGTGACAAATGCCCCAAGAAGGATGAACAACCATCTGTTGTAACCAGTTGGAAGATTGAGGGTTCTTGCGTAGTAGGCGGCGGCATAAGCGATAAATACGACTACAAGATCGATTGATGCCCACCTGAGCGCACGAATGACGCGGTTCTTCGAGATTTCCGGTGTTCGCACTCTAGACCATTCCGTTTGCAACATTCTGCTCCCCTTACCCTATCTGCTGCACAGCTTCTGCTGTCAAACTTTAACTTTATAAGAATCCTCTTTTTCACGTAACAATAGTCGCCATTCCCAATTTTTTCTTGCAGATAGTGTCATAGAACGGCAGATCAATAATTTAATGTTGTTTGAACATAATGCTCATCGCGCCTAGCAAGGATTATAGCATAGCGGTCGTCTTGAGCGAAAGCAAGCGACACCCTGACTTATTGCCCATCGATGATGGGCAACTCGTTGAACTCGACGCTGGAGCGCAACAGGAACTCGGCGATCCAACCGGAGTACCGTGCATTTTCAACCTGAATCCAACTGCTGTCTGCATTACGCCCGTTAATCGCGAGTTGGGTGTTATTGCTCAATACAGTTACGGGTGGGAAGCCCAAGCCGGGGCCACTGCGCATATTGATGGGCGCGGTGGTTTGCACGACGCCGAGCGGTTTATCGAAGATGCGGAGGGGGGCCGGGTCTTGCTCGGCGACCAGGGTGCCACGAACAGGTTCTTCGATGCACGATTGGGCGCACACGCGGCTAAACGCGGGCTGCGTGCCTACCTCACGCAACGGCAGCCGCAGTTCGATGACCTCGCCGAAGGCGGCAGCGGCATCGCTGATGATGCTGACGGTTCCGTCCGCACGCTCCAGGGACACGGCCCGACTGCCCTGCTGCGCACGTATCGTGGCGGCTTGGCCCTGTGGCGTCGTGAAGCTCAGTTCGACAGACGACGCTGTTTCGCCGTTGAGCAGTACGAACGCATAGAAGTCGTTGTAGACGCTGGTTGCGGTTAGGCCGTTGGTATTGCTAACCGAGGGAATTTGTTCATACGCGGTCCAATCCTCGGCAACGCCATCGACACCGAGTTGGATGAAGCTCTGCGAGAGGTCTGGCCAGGCGGTCTGTGGCATATCCAGCAACCAGGCGATGGCCCGCTCTACAAAGAGCACATTCCCCGGGTTGCGCGGTAGGAATTCGGGTTCGATGATGGAGTAGCCAAACAGGTTTTGCGCCCCCTCGCTGTCGCCGATGACGACAACGCGCGACCCGGTGCGGTGGTTTTCGCCCAGGGCGGCAACGGGCAGGCGACCGATGAAATCGGTGCCGATGTTGAGCTGTAGCGGCTGGTTATCCTGTGGGCGGGCGATACCGCGCAGGTTGGTTTCGCCCCAGGCCGTTTCGGTAAAGGCGAGGTTCGATGCCTCGGTGAACACGCCAAAGGGTTCGACATCGAGCGAACGCCCTGCCCACATGACGAGCGGTAAATCGAAACGTACTAGCGGCTCGACGATAGGATGCGCGATCACATCATCGGCGCGGACGAAGACGCGCGCACTGTTCAAATCGGGTTGGTTGAGGGACGCAACGGTGAACCACGGTTGGGTTAACAGTGTGTCCTGTAGAATGATGCCATACTCTTGTGCGAGCAAACGCCCGAGTTCGCTGCCCCTCAGGTCGCTAGCCGAGGCCTGAAAATCTGGTGGGTCGATCGCGAGGAGCAAGTGATTCCCCTGCTCGAGGTACTGGTACAGATAGATCATCTGTACGTTCGATAGCCCGGCCAACGGCCGTACGAGGAGCAGCAGGTCCAGCTCCGGCGACACCGGTTCGGTAAATGTGACGGGCACAAGTGTCACATTCATATCGCGCAGAGACTGCTCGAACCGCTCGAGGCCATCGATACCCGAATCGTATAGAAACGAGGTTCGTAGCTGTTGGTTCTGTACAATCCCAACAAGACGATCGTTCTGAGCGGTCATCTGTGGTGCCAGCAGTACCATGCACAGCACGGCAAACCACATCGCACGATTAAGTTGGGTCATAGCTTGCGCCCTCGCTGGCCTTTGCCAACCGCGCTAATTCCCGTCGCCGGTCGTTTCAGCCTCTGGCTCTGGCGTATTGGTCGGTATCGGTGTGGGCACAGGGGTCGCGGTACCGGTGGGCGCGGGCGTTGGGAACTCCAGGGTAGGCGTTTCGGCATCGGTGAGCCACGTCACCAGTTGCATCAAAAAGCGCGCATTGCCCGGGTAGATGAGCGACGCACTGTAGCTGGGCGAGGACTGGAACCCGCCACCATTGGTTGCAACCAGGTAGTCGCCGATGAGGATGAGGCGCGAGTCGGAACCGGTGTCCTCGAAGGCGGCTGCGACGATGAGTGGCCCACGTGCGGTGTCTTCACCGATGTTGAGATCGGCGGTTCCTTCGGCCACGAAATCGGCATAGCGCACTTCGCCATAGTAGTTCGTTGGGCTAAAAACGAGCGGCGTCACGATAAAATCGCCAAGGGATGCGTCGATTTCCACTTCACGGGCCGCGAAGAACGCGACCTCATCATCCAGGCTACCGACCGACGGGTGTTCCGGGTTAAAGTTTGTCGTTTGGAAGGTCGAGATAAGGGCTGGCAGCTCGATTTCCACTTCTTCGACGGCGGGTGTGACGGTGGCATCGGGGTCGGTTTCGTCTTCGTCGACTTCGACAGGCACCTCGACGATTTGTGTGCCGCCCTCGGTCACCACCAGGGTGTTCGACGGGCGAATGCCGTAATCGGGCCAGGCAAGTACGAAGAAGCCATCCAGCGACGGGCTAAAGCCATCGACCAACCCACCACGACCGAAGGTAAAGGGTTGCGTCAACATCAGGACACGCCCACCATCGTTGATGTACAGCCACAGGCGCGCGACTTGGTCTGGGGAGAGGCCCTGTTGTGGCGCTGCGATGACGACCATATCGGCATCGGCGGGGATACCACTCTCCCATACCAGGGTATCCATGGATACACCAAACTGGCTGAGTAGGCCAGCAAAGCGAGAGAGACCGTTGCCTGAGCGGTCGAAACGCGAAGGTTCACCGTTGTCCTCGGTAAAATAAACGCGCATACCTTGCAGAGAGGCCAGTTCGGGCATCTCGTCTTGGAGTTCCTGGGCATAACTCACGCCCGGCGAGAACTCGGATGAAACGATAAGAACGAGGAATAACATAACGGCAGCAAAGGTAAACTGATGACGCCGTGGCATATGTGTCTCTCTCCAATAGGGCGAACTCACTCTGCGTTTGGGTCTTGCAGGTTCATCCGCACGACAACTTCGTTGGCAAACGTACCATCTTCTAGAACAATGACAACCCGCAATACATAGTTGCCCGAGTTTAGTATATCGATTCCAGGTAATTGTGCGAGTACGTCATCTGTGACGCTTTCGAAACGGGGTTCGCCGATTGTTGTCCAATCCTGGTAGGGCAAGTCGGCGGCTTCCTCCCTGGGGATGCCGCGGCGATTAACCGGAATGACGTTGCGGAATTCGACCTTAAAGTACGAGGTGTCGTCTGGCAGGCTCACAGTGCCGACGAGGGGGACGCTGTTCGTGATGTTGATGCGGTTGTTGCGAACACGCGGTTGGGTAATCGCGATAACCGGCAGGTTAGATATTCGGCGGGTTTGTATGGCAAAGTCGGTTAGGTAGGGCTGGAAATAGGGTAAACCGTTGGGTTCGAACAGGACGATACGCAATTGATAACGCCCAAACGGGAGTTCGACGGCGGGCGGTATGTGGCCGATAACCCCATTACGAATGCTGACTGGGTTGGCGGCATCGTTGATGTACGGGCCGTCGACTACGGTCCATCCACTGTATGGCCCACCCAATAATTCGATTTGGTAAGAGCCGACATCGCGCGATAGGACCATCGTCCCCCGCACTTCATTATTTGTACCAAAGTACCACTCGACGGGGTTGGGCCGAGTGATGCGAATATCGATCAGGTTCGGCGCGTTCGGTCGCACCTCGAAGCGCAGTTGATCGGGTTGTGTTAAGAACGTACCGTCGTAGGCGATGGCAACCAGCCGTACGTTCCATGCGCCTTCGGAGAGGCTGGGCCATGCTGGCAGGGTAACCAGCGGCCCGTTGACCACGGGGTCGGTACGAACGGTGTCGACGGTGAGCCAATCGCGGGCAATTTGCCGCTCTTCGGGGATAGGACCGATTGTACGTGTGCCACGCCCCTGGATTTCCACCTTCCAGAACAGAAACTCCGACGGGTCGAGGTCGACGGTACCGTAGATGGTGACTGGTTCGCCACTAACGACGAAGTTGTTCCCCGGAGAGGTGATGCGCACCCGGGGGTCTGGCTGGGCATGGGTCACATCGCCGAGAGCCAGGCTAATGACGACCAGGGTCAACCAGCTAAGTACTCGAAAGCGCATGGAAACGTACATCCTATTTCATCAAATCGTCCCTATTCATAGCCTAAGATGCAGTTTTGCGCTATAGAGAGTAGGCAAAGCGTACCCTGTCAACACTTGCTAAATTATCTAAAATACCACCGCACACATATGGAGGAACGCCATGCCGAAGCTATTCGCAGTGACTGGTGGTGCAGGCTTTATCGGCTCGAATATCGCCGAAAAACTTTTGATGGACGGAAAAACAGTTCGTATTATCGACAACCTCTCCACTGGGCGGATGACGAATATCGACTATCTGCGCTCGCTCGGCAAACCGTTCGAGTTTCATGAGATCAGCATTCGTGATACCGATGCGCTGCGCAACACGCTGGCTGGCGTGGACACGGTGTTTCATCAGGCGGCGCTGCCGTCGGTACCGCTTAGCATCGATGACCCGATGGCGACCCATGACGACTGCGTAACTGGCACCCTGAGCGTGCTCATCGCTGCGCGCGATGCCGGGGTACGGCGCGTGGTCTACGCGGCGTCTTCGGCAGCGTATGGCGATGTGGAAGCCGAGTATAAGGTGGAGAGCCTGGCGCCGAAGCCCCTTTCGCCGTATGGCGCGGCCAAACTGGCAGGCGAATATTACTGCCAGGTGTTCAACACCTCGTATGACCTGGAGACGGTGGTGCTACGTTACTTTAATGTGTTTGGCAAACACCAGAACCCCAACTCGCAGTATGCTGCGGTGATTCCTAAGTTCATACAGGCCATGCAGCGCGGCGAGCAACCGACCATCTACGGCGATGGCACCCAGAGCCGCGACTTCACACATGTCGATAACGTCGTCTACGGTAACCTGCTGGCCGCCGAGGCCCCCAACGCGCCTGGCCACGTCATCAACCTGGCGACGGGCGGCAACGTGACCCTGTTGCAACTGGTGAACTACTTGAACGATTTGCTGGGCACACAAATTAGCCCCAAGCACGCACCGCCGCGTCCTGGCGACATCAAACACTCGCGGGCGGACATCAACCTGGCAACGGAACTGCTGGATTACGCCCCCAGGGTGGACTTCCGCAGCGGGTTGGAAAAGACGATTCGCTGGTATGCAGATCGATCTGAGAAATTGTAAAGAATGGACACGATGCGACGATTTTTCCCGCTGTTATTGCCTTTCCTTCTCCTGGGTTTTTGGGGCGACCCCACATACGCCCAAACCGAGGCGGACGCGCTCGCGGGTCCGCCTTACATCACATTGACGGCCCCCCGACCGAACCGCCGCGCAACGGTGAATGCCGACCCGGTGCCGATCATCGGTACGGTGATTTACGACCCTGAGGTGATGCTGTACTGGAAGGTAGAGATTAACCCCCGCAACCGTGTCGCGACGATCGGGAGCAATATCAATGAGCGGTTGTTAGTCACGCGTGACGAATGGCTTACGCTGGAAAATGTGCGCCAGGAGACGGTCGAGGATGGGGTGCTGGCCGTCCTCCCGCCCTGGCCTGGTCTATCGGACGGCGGTTGGAATGTGCGCATCGTGGCGGTGGCACACGACGGTTCTTTTTTGGAGCAAGTGGACTTCAGCTTTAACATGGTGGAGCCAGAACGCCCGGCTGCCGTGATCGACCTAACGCGGCCTGCCCCCGGTGGCATCGTGTTCGGCTCTAGCGAGATCATCGGCACGATTATCCTCGACCAGCGCGCAACCTCTTACGAGATCGAGATTCTCGGTGGCCCCTATACCACCTGGACACTCATCAGCGGGCCGTTCGAGAACCCGCTGGGCGAGCCGACGGAGATCGTCAACGGGCAAATCGGTGAACTGCCGCCGCTCCGTGGCTTACCATTCGGGGAGTACCAACTGCGGATTATCATTAAAGGGCCGGACTCCAACTACCAACAGCCCCCGGTGATCGTGCCGTTCTTTCATCAGGCGACCTTCGAGGGGAATATCGCGCTGATCGAAATCACCCGCCCCGCCCTACCACGCGGCGCACGCATCACCGTCCGCTCGACGACGACGCTCTTCGGTAACATCGACCTGCCCGAAGGCTCGTACTGGAAGGTGGAAATCCAGGACATTGTGCCCACAAACAACCGCGGGATACCCCGCGATAGCTATGAGCCTGTTTTCCCATTTTGGACGACGATTGGCGACATCCGCACGGACGAGCGCCTCGGCCAGAGCCTTATCACCATCGACCCGATGGCCTACCCCCCAGGGGATTATTTGATGCGCGTGGTGATCGTCGCGCCGGATGATACGTTCTCGCAGGAGTATCGGTTCAGGATGACGATTCGACGCCCGAACGCCGATAATTAAGGTGTGGCCAGTTTTTACTCGTGGGTCGTAGCGGGTACAGGTGCGATACCTGTGCGGTCGCGAGGGCGTGCGGTGGACAACGACAACCCGAATAGGACGAGGAGTGAGATATGCTGCCGAACTTCATTGTGCTGGGCGCAGAAAAAGCGGGGACGACTGCGCTGTATAACAATTTACAGCAACACCCCGATATTTTCATTGCCGATAAAGAGCCGGAGTTTTTCTCGTATGAGGGGACGGACGGGCGTTACACGGCGGTGACGACGGTGGACGCGTACCATGCGTTGTTCGCAGGTGTGACGACCGAGCACGCTATCGGTGATGTGTCTACGACGTATTTGCCGTGCCCCGAGGCCCCCGCCCGTATTCAACAGTATGTGCCAGATGCAAAGCTGATCGCGACGTTGCGACACCCCGCAGACCGCGCTTATTCGCGTTACTGGATGCAACTCAAGAGTGCCGATAAGGACTATACCCCAGAGGAGTTCCTCGACTTCTTTTATCATCATGGCGATAAAGAGCCATGGCGTAATGTTCGCGAGCGCGGGATGTACGGCAAAGCGTTGGCTCGATACTTCGCGTTATTCGACCCCGAACAAATTTTCGTTATCCTGCACGAGGCCCTGGTGAAGGACAGCGACCACGTTTATGGTGACTTACTCTCATTCATCGGCGCAGACCCTACGTTCAAGATCGAAAACACGAAGAACTGGAGCACGGGTCGGTCCAAGATGCGGTGGCTGCGCAACATCAATCGGGCACGCGTGTGGCCAAAGCCGGTTACGACCTTTGTCAAGGAACGACTCCCCTATCACCAGGTGATGAAAGTGCGCTTCTACCTCGATCGCGTCAATACGGTGCGGCCCCCGTCGATGGAGGCCAAGGTTCGCAACGAGCTTACGACTTTTTACCGCGAGGATATTTTGCAGCTACAGGACTTGCTCGGGCGCGACTTGAGCCACTGGCTGGAGATGAAGTAGCCCGGTATTTGCACCGACCTCACTGGAAGTGCCGGTGGAAATGTGACCAGTAGCCGCGGGCCGCTAGCCGCGACTGCCAGAACTCGCGGCAGGCGCGTTGCAAATCCTCGAACTCAGCGGGCGATAGCCGGTCGTGGAATTCCGCAACGATTTCGCCAATGCGCGGCACATCGCTTTCATCCACCCACACGCAGTACTCTCGCCAATCGACATCGAAGTCGTAGGGCAGGACGCAGTCGGTATCTACGAAGATGGGGATGCGCCCCCAGTTCAGGGTTTCGTACAGGCGCTTGGACCAGTTGCCGTTACCTCGCACACAGACGTTGTAGTCGCTGTGCGTTAAGTTATTGAGGAAGGTCTCGCGTGCTGTGCTGGTCGATTTCTCTGCTTCGTCTACCCCGCCCCAATACTTGTCATTGATAATAAAGTTTGTTTTCACCGATGGGCTTTGCTGCAAGCGATGGAGGATGCGCCCACGCAGATATTGTGCGGGCAGGATGGGCGGTGGCTTGAAGTACGGCATGTTCCCGGGCCTGTGCATCGACAAATTGCGCAACGCAAGCATGAACGCTTTGTTTGGCCGGGTAACGGCCTGGCCACAAAAGCCGACAACCGGCTGAGGTTGCTTCGGGCGAACCTCGATAGCGCCATCCCCTTCATCAACAAGGGTATCGTTCATGGGCGGGTAGGAAGCAAATTCGTGTATGAGCCGCAGGGATTGGTAACCAGAAGCCTGAAACAAATAAACATCGTGCAGCGCCTCGGGTAGCTCCGCTCGATAGTCGCCCACACTCCACAACACGATCGGTTTTTCGTAAGGGCGCATTCGCTCGGCGAATGCAATGGCATCTGCGATCCGGCTTTGCCTCACATAGTGATTCCACTTATATGTAAACAGTATGAGATCGGCTTGTTCGGGCGCATCGACGACGGTGAAGCCCTCGGCGAGGTAGCCGTAGGTCTCTAGCCGCAGTTCCTGCGACTTGTCATTCCAATGGGCTTTGAGGATATTGTTGAGATGATAACGGTGTTCTGGATCGTACAGCGATGGGTCACCATAGACGTTTAGCACTGCAACCCTTCCACATACGCTGATGCTGTGAGGTTAAGACCAGGACTGTACGGAATTCGCGAGGGTATGTCAACCCTATCAGGGTCGCGCCCGCCGCCGAAATTCGACCGACTCCACGGCGACCGCGAGCCGTCGCTCGTCTCCGCCGAGGCCGACATCGCGCGGGACAAGGGTGGCATCGTAGGCCAGCGTGAGCTTGAGATGATCGCCGCCGTGCGGCAGGTCGAAGGTATAGGGTGCCAACCCACCCACCCCTACGATTTGCGGTTCACCGAGCGGAGCGTCGCCCAGCAGCAGTTGTAGGCTTCGGGGTTCGTGGAAGGCTTGCGCGTGTACGGTGACCCCGTATTGACCGGGCGGTAAATCGACGTAGAGATCGGCCTGTGGATATTCACCCGTCCAGCGCCATGTCACCGCGCCGACCGGCTCTGGCCAGTGCCAGCCCCACCCGATGAAGCGCTCATCGCCGGGTGCGCCGAGGTCGAGGCGGTACAGGCCCGGTTCGGCCTGGGGCGGGGTGCGCGGGGGGCAGCCCGATGGGTGCCAGGTCGCGCGGTAGGCCACGGCATCGCCTTCGAAGAAGACCGGACAAAGCAAATCGGGCAGGGTATTCAGGTAGCCGATGATCTCCTGCGGGATGTGACTGCTACGCCCGATGACATCCTGATGAACCACCACATAGCCGATGGGCCATTCTGCGACGCGCTCGCGCAACTGTGCCTCGACGATCTCCGGCTCTAAAAAGCGACGCTGCCCCAACCAGGCGAGCATTGCGTCGTCGTAGAGCCAATGCCAGAAGTGACTGAGCGGCACCCGCGAAATCGTCGCGTTGAGCATTTTTTGCTGGTGCAGGATGCCGTACATCTGCGCTTCCATCGCGCGGTACTCCCCGACCCACGCCTCGCCGCTGCCCCCTGCGACCGGCACTTCGAGCACGACGAAGGAACCGGGGTCATTCTCTGCGCCGATTTGCCGGTAAAAGTCGTACTGCGGAATGAGCGGCTTAATCGGCACCGGCAGGAACAGGCGCGCGTCGGCCAGCACCAGCAGCATCAACCCTACGCCGACCCACCCACCGCGCAGCCAACGCACCCCGGCCAGCGCGCGCCCGACGAAGATCAACGTGGGGATAAGGATAATCACCGAAAAGCGTGATGGCACCCGGAACAACCCACCGAACACCTGATGCAGCAAAATATAGGGCGTCGGGAGGGTGCGACCAGCCAACTCGATGAACGGCCCCGCCGAAACCAAGAGCGGCACGATGAGCAGCGCAAACCAGAACCAGCGCCGTCCATCACGCGCGCGTAGGCTAGCGATGATGCCACCCACCAGTAGCGGCAACACCAATGCGCCAAGCGTCACCTTGCGGTCGTAGGCGTACTGGCGCCAGAAGTACCCCACCGGGAAATCGATGCCGATGGCTGCCTCCATTGGCTGTGGTGCCGTCCCGGCAAAATCGAAGGTGAGGATGTGCGGCAACGGCCCCACGAACCATAGCAGGGCGGTCATCAGGGCCAGCGCGAACACCCCCAGCCCGGCAAGGCGCGCCCGGGCTATCCAACCACGCGCGCAGACCAGTGTAAGGATGCCGTAGGGGACCAGCAAAAATGCGAGGAACAGCATGTGCTGGTAGTCGGTCATCATCATCCCATAAAAGGAAAGCCCCAACACACCCGCCCACACGATGCCACGACGGTTATCGCCATGACGCATGACGCGTGCCCATAGTAAAATTTGCAGTGGGAACCAGAACTGACTGATGTAGTTGAGGTTGTTCAACGAAACGGCCAGCAGCATCGCTGAGGTGAGCATGTAGATCGCGCCGAACGGTAAGGCAAAGCGGTTTGGCACCCCCTCTGCGCGCAGCAACACGAAGAAGACGTATCCACTGAGCGACATACCCAGCACGAACACGATATTCATGGCTGGTAACGTGCCCAGCCACGGCTCGAAGACCGCCCACACCGGCCACCAGAACGGCACCAACGTGTTGAAGCTCATGTTGGTTATTGCGGGATAATGGACGTAATCCGTGATGAAGACGTTGAGACCCGGTGTCGTGAGGGCGTGCCGAATCCACCAGAAATTCCAGTGAAACTGGTAGTAATCGGGAATGGGGTTGTAGCCGACGTGGGTATTGATATGGAGCAGCGGCCAGTAGAGCGCGAGACAAGTTAGGCCGAGAAACGTCGTGAATGCGAGCAAGTGTTGACGAAAGGACATGGCGCCCCCCTACGAGTGCCATTGCGAGCCAGCCAAAACGGCACCCATTATTGCACTCGAAGAGATAAATCTACCAGGGACACCTTAACTCTGGAATAATGGACCAACTCATCGACAATTCAAACATTGAGAGAACTATGTCAACCGCAAAACAGCGATTGTTAGACCGGATCGAGGCCAAAGAGGCCGTCGTCGGCGTGGTGGGCCTGGGTTACGTTGGCCTACCGCTGGTCGTAGAGTTCGCAGAAAATGGGCTGCACGTCATCGGTGTAGATGTGGTAGAGGAAAAAATCGACTGCATCAACACCGGGCGTAGCTACATCGAGGATGTGCCCGACACTCGCTTGCGCCCACTCGTGGAGGCCGGCAAGGTAAAGGCTACGACCGCCTACACCGACCTCGCCAACGTAGACGCCATCATCATCTGTGTGCCAACGCCCCTGCGGAAAACGAAAGACCCCGACATGTCGTTCGTGATCGAAGCGGTGAAGCAAATCGCGGAGGTGACACACGCGGGCGCACTCGTCACGCTGGAGAGCACAACCTACCCCGGTACGACTAAAGAGCTGCTTCAACCACAATTGGAGGCGCGCGGGTTTACGGTTGGCGAGGATGTGTTCGTTGCGTTTTCACCGGAGCGCATCGACCCTGGCAACAAGACGTATACCGTACATAACACCCCCAAGGTCATCGGCGGGGTTACCGACAACTGCACCGAAGTCGCGACGGCCCTGTATAGCACCAGTATCGAGTCGGTGGTGCCGGTCTCGTCGCCGACAGCCGCCGAGATGGTCAAACTGTTGGAGAACACCTTCCGCGCGGTGAACATCGGCCTGGTGAACGAAATGGCGCTGATGTGCGATAAGCTGGGGATCGATGTGTGGGAAGTCATCAATGCGGCGGCCTCGAAGCCGTTCGGCTTTATGCCCTTCTACCCTGGGCCGGGCCTGGGCGGCCACTGCATCCCCGTAGACCCGCACTACCTGAGCTGGAAACTGAAAACCCTGAACTACACCGCTCGCTTCATCGAACTTGCCAGCGAGATCAACACGTCCATGCCCATCTATGTGGTGGATAAGGTCATCCATGGGTTGAACACCCACCGCAAAGCCGTGAACGGATCGCGGGTGTTGGTGTTGGGCGTCGCCTATAAGCGCGATGTCGATGATGTGCGCGAAAGCCCTGCGCTCGATGTGATCGAGCTGCTGCGCGAACGCGGCGCCGATGTCGTTTACCACGACCCGTTCGTGCCGCGCATTCGCCTCACCGGCGGCGTTACGATGGAGGGCGTAGCCCTGACCGATGAGCACCTGACGAGCGCAGACTGCGTGATTATCATCACCGACCACACGGTGTTCGACTGGCAGCGCGTCGTCGATTGCAGCCAGCTTATTGTGGATAGCCGCCACGCCACCCGAAATCATACGGGTAAGGCGCAGGTGATTTCGCTGTAGCTGGCAAGCCGACCCCGCGCTTGTCCGAGTCGGCTCGTGCCGTGCAATGTGTTTCAGTCTGTCGTGAGGTCTGGTAGGTAGGCGGCGTAGTCGACCGCCCAGATGGGGTTCATGAAGTAGTCCCATATCTCAACGATCTTCCCCGCTTCGAAGCGCATCACCAGCACCCGGCGGATGACCAGCGGCTCGTTCGTCGGTTGCACGAGTGTCTGGCCGGGGGTCATCACCGGGTTCTCGAAGGTGACCGTGCTGCTGAGGTGCGCAAACACGATGTCATCGGCGGCGGCGATGTGATCGAGCGTGACCATCTCGTCGGAGCCGATGCGCCCGGCCAGGATTTCCATCCACACTGGCCCCGGGAAATCTCTGGACACGTCGGCTGTGGGGCTATGGACCGTGACAAAGGTCGAGAAGATTTCGGCGGGGTCTTGTTCGTTCCCGGCGATGACGGTCTCATCGATGAGTTGTTGCGCCACCGCGAGATGTTGGGCTTCGGTCGCGGACATCTCTTGTGCGTGTGCTGGCACGCTCATCGCGAGGATGAGAACGACCGCAAAGACGAAGATCACTGGATTGCGTTTCATGGGTAAAACCCTCTCTCATCGCCAACCGGACCCTACAGTGGGTCGGCAGGCTTGTCTGATAGGGTTAGTATACGCCTTTTATACTTCGTGAGGGTTAAGCAGGCGCCAGCCGATACCCCGTTTCCGCCTGGTGTTACCCGCTCACCCGCACCCGAATTCCAGCAGGGTGACACGTTCTTCTGGTGTACTATCCCACATCTGCTGCGGGCGGATGGTATCCGGCATCCACCCGGCGTTTGCGCGCAACGACCAGTGCTGGACGGTTCATCTTTAGTCGCACGATAGTCGCACGACCTGTCGGCGTTCACCCTTGTAGACGAATCGCGTTATCAATCGACGCAAAGTGTACGGCCCACACCTGCTGCCTTGGATGAAATAGCGAGACAAGCGTTCCGGTTTCGGGGTCGGGGGCCTGTGTTGCCTGTCGCTTGTGGTTGTTACAATTCCAACAAGACAATGCGAGATTTTGCTCGTCGTTACCGCCGTCAGGTTCAATGTGATCGACCTGCATGGTTTGCCCCGTGTTGACCTCGCAGGTGTGGCAATACTCGCAGCAACCGCCTGCTCGCTCGTGGACGATCCGTCGAATGTCATCCCAACTACGATCACTCATCTGGTGATAAAAAATCCTGCTGGCCGAAGGTGTGCCCTCGCTCACGCAGCAGAATCGTGGCCGCTTCGGCCTTACGCAGCATCAGCCGATCCGCTCGTTGCACAAGCTGGTCCAATTCACCCTGTTCCGCCGCCGTGAGTGCCTCGCGGTTGTTTCTGTCCATCAACCAACGTACGCGCGCGGGTTTGTGCCGCCTCTGGCATTAGCTCCCGCGCGATCGTCCACAGCGTATCGTCGGACAGGTGCTGGAGCGCAGTCAGTTCTTTCTGCTCATCTGGTGGCAGAGCGGGCAATGGTGCTGCGAGGGTTCTCAGATGATCCAGAATGCCCTGCTCAGCCGATTGATCCGCTGTCTCGGCGATGGCACGCGCCGTTTGTGAAATGTCGCCGGGTAAGGTGATGATAATTTGATCGGTCATGTGGGCATCTGTTAGACTCATTCAATAGTATGTTGAAAATAATCGGTGCGTGACGTTTCGCAAGGTCATTCCCCTAACCCAGCACCAGCCGATACCCCGTTTCCACTTCCAGTTGCGCGCTCACCCGCTCGACCTCGGCGGCGTCGGGGCTATCCACCAGCTTGAACGCTACCTCGCCCCGGTTCGGGTGCACGCCCGGCCCCTTCTCGACGATCCAACCCGCCTCGGTGACGAGGCGTCGGGCGGCGGCCATAATCTCGTTCTGGATGGGATGATTATGCAACCGCAGCCCATAGCCTGTTTCGCGTGCGAGGCGGTCGAACTGCTCCTGGTAGCGCGCGCCCACCTGCGGCGAAATAAACGTCAGCACGATGTCGCCGCCCTTGAGGCCCGTTTTGATGAGGCCCGTGCCTTCGAGTTGCTCGCGGATGTGGGCGTAGGCCGCGTTGATCTCCATTTGGGTTTCGGCAGCGCCGCCGTTGGATTTGATGATCCTCACCGGCGCGCCACCCTTGGCAGCGGTCAGGCGCAGGCGATAGCCCGTGAGGTCCTCGTAGGCCCGCTCGATTGCGCGCAGGCCGTCGCCCTCGACGCCGCCGATTGCCGCACCGACCTCGCGCTTATCCATGTAGAGTGACGGCCCCTTCGCAATCGACGCGCCCTCGGGGAGCACTTCGCGCACTGCTTCGGTGAGGGCCTGCTGGTTGGTCTTGCGCACCACGAAAATGTCCCAGCCCGTTTCGACGATGAGCGCCTCCATTTCGTCAGCGTAGCGCTGCTCGGCAGTCGATGGAAAGTCGAAGTACAACTGGAGTTGCTTGCGCGCAGCCTGAACCCCCACCCGCCGCAAACGCGCATCCGCCGGGAAGGCCTTCAGCGCGAGGTCGCGGGCCTCGTTCTGCTCCACCGGCCCCTGCGCCCGCAACACCCGCTGAATCCGCAGCACACCGTCCTCGTAGTCGGCCCCATCGGCGGCCAACGCCCACACGACCGCCGTCAGCGCGAGTTGCATATCCACGCCCTGTGGGAGCGGGTCCGGCAATAGTGTTTCGGGGACGATGTTGCCGCCTGCCTCAAGTAGCTGTTGGCGCCGCCCGCGCGGGAGCAACTGCCCGCTGAGCATTTCGGCGCGCTCGGTGAGCATGGCAAGCTGGTCTTTGATTGTGCTGGGGTCGTCATCCGCCGAGGAGGGTTCGTCGTAGCCCGTCCACGGGCCGAGCGCCCACAACAGCGCATGCGCGGGATAGTTGCGCCCCTTCGCGCCCTGCACAATCGCCTCGAAGTTGTTGCCCTCCGCACTCGTGACGACCGCCAACCGCGGCTGATTGTTGCTATTGCGCATCACAGCCAACTGCCCGGGCAGCTCTGGCGTGGTGCGGATAAAGTGCCGCCCCTGGACCGCGCGCTTGACCTGCGCCGGGGTGCGCACCGCGAAACGATGCTTCTCGCGCCAGTGCTGGGCGAAATATGTGTCATCGTCTTCGAGCACATCGCGCATTTCGGCGTCGCGGTCCACATCACCGAACCACACCTGCGCGAGTTCGCGCGTCGTGAACATCTCACCCGCGTGTGTGAGCAGCGTCTTCCACAGTTGTTCGAGGTCCACCCCCTCGATGCTATCCTCGGCTTCCGCCTCGGCAACACCGGTGGCCATCGGCCGCCGCCGCCGCGCGACCATTTTCGTTTGCCCCACGCGCGGACGGCTGACCATGCGCTTGCGCTGGCTCAGGCTTTCCCACAGGCTTTCGCGATTGCCGCCGTCGCCATGCACCAGAAACACCCGCTGCGCATCGAGCGCTTCGGCGATGCTTACCAGTTCGTTGCCGTCGGCGTGGGCACTCAGCGAGTAGGTATCCACCTGGCAGCGCAGCGGCACCGACTTATCACCGAGGCGCAGTGTAGGCGTATCGCCGCGTTGACGCTGGCGCATCACATTTTGGAGGAACCGCCCCGGCGATTCCTCGTCCTGGTACCCCGTGAGCAGAATCGCGTTGCGCTCGTCGCTCGCGAAGTGACTCGCATACACGACGGACGCGCCACCGGTCAACATACCGCTACTGGCAACCACGATCATCGGCTCGTTTTTGCGGGCGATGTCCTCACGCTGGTCGCGGCTGCGCACCGGGTGCACGTTCTGCCGGAAGAACAGCCCCTCGTCGCCTGCCGCACGGACGGTGTTCTTCGGCAATATTTGCTTGAAGCCGCTATACGCATCGCAGACGGCTCGCACCATTCCGTCGACGTATACGGGCGCGCTGATCTGGTCGCGGTAGGCGTGGATGATTTGAATAATCTCCTGCGAGCGGCCAATCGCAAACGCAGGGATGAGCGCCTTACCGCCCGCGTCGGTGATGCGCTTCAGGGTTTCGATGAGACGCAGTTCTTCGGCTTTGCGGTTGGCGTGGCCCCGGCTGCCATACGTGCTTTCCAGCACCAGCGCATCGGCGTGGATGCGCGGCGTTTCTGCACTGACGACCGTCCGCTGTGGCGAGAGCGACAGGTCACCGGACATCACGAGGACGCCCTCGCTGCTTTCCAGCACGAGCATGCAGGCCCCGGCGATGTGCCCCGACGGGTAGTATGTCACCTGCAAGCCCTCACCCAGCGTAATCGCCTGATGCGTGGGCACCGCACGGAAGTTATCGAACAGCCGCTCGATGGCGACGGTGTCGTAAAGTGGCAACTCCCCTTCTGCCTCATAGCGGCTACCCATCAAACGACCGGCATCCTTTTGAAGTATCCGCGTGAGGTCGATTGTGGGTTGTGTGCCATAGACCGGCACTTTGGGGTATGTCTCGGTGACGAGTGGCAGGGCACCGGTATGGTCGGTGTGGGCATGTGTGACGAGGATGACATCCGGCCCCCCCACTTCGGTAAGGAAATCGAGGTGTGGCAGTTGGTCATCACGAAGGCCACGACTGGTTTTCGGCGAAATACGAATTCCGGCGTCGATCAATAGTTTTTTGCCGGCGATTTCCACCAAGGTACAGCTTGCGCCCACCTCATCGGCACCGCCGAGGAATGTTATCTTCATTGATTTGTATTTACTCTTTTGGGTTCATTGGCTTAATTTTTTCATGGCTGAGCAATATTTCGCAAGGCGCAAATTTTTGGGTGTGTGGTTGGGTTGGCAAAAATCTCTCTTGGTGTTTCGTTATCACTGCTCGTGATTTTTGAAGGTAGTCTTTGTTTATAAGAAAAGCACGCACATTGTCGATGTTCTAAACGCCACATTGTTGATGTCTCGATAGTAACAGATGTTGATGTTGGTTTGTAAACTAATAGTTATGCCAGGTTGAGTTACCCCGTTTTTGGCTGGTGATCGTGGTGAGGGCAGCGGTTAATGTTCTTATCAGGAGTAATTATTGCAGCACTGTAGAATCAAAGCAGGCCCGCCTTTGTGATGGGCTGTTTGCAAGCTCAGATTGACTGCTGTTGGGGGTTATTCCCGCTGGAGTTGGGTGCGCCAATCCTGCTCGGTGATAAAGTGCAGGTTTACCGGCTGCCCGGCCACCGATTTAGCGAGCAGGAGCAGCCGCTCCAAAAAGTTGCCGACAAAGGCGTCGCGGCGGCGCTCATCGGGCATGGCCAGCACATAGTCGATGCCGTTTGCGTCGCTACGACAGTCCACGAGCGTGGATTCGCCGAAGTGTAAGTGATACTGCATGAAGCCCATGTGATTGGTGAATTCCCGCGTGATGTTCCGCCAACCCTGTTTGATCTCATCCGTGACGTTGGCGGTGACGGGGGCCGCGAGGGCGCGTTCTTCGAGGATGCGCTCGGCCTCTTCGTTTAGCCGTTCGATGTCGTACAGGTCGTTTTTGCCGGACGCCTCTGCCGGTGAGGAGGGTGCAGGCGTGGGCTGGGCTGCCCGGGCTTCGGTCTCGTTTTGTAGCGCGGCCAGTACGTAGTTCCACGAATGCCCGCGCCCCACACAGCGACGAATTACCTCGTGGGCCTGGGTGTCGCCGAGTTGGCTGCGCAGGTCGCGGAGTTGCTTTTTGACGTGATGGCGCAGGTGCCCGAAGTGCGGTTCGTAGGCTTTATAGGCTGCCCACGTGTTCTGCGGTGTGTCGATGGCCGGGCGCTCGTCGACGGTTGCGGTTTCGTTTGATTCATGCGGTCCGGAACTTATGGCATTGTAGCCGAAACGCGCTTCGAGCCATTCGACAAAGGTGGTCATGAATGCCGAGAGGTTCAAGCGGTAGAAGGTGGCGTTGCGGCCATTGGGGGCCATGCGCACCATCGTCTCCAACCCGAGAGACCACAACGTGCGCCGGAACTTCATTACACGGTCGTCCCCAAAAATAACGCGGCGAACCTGATAGGCGCTAAAGCGAAGTTCGTCGTACCAGTTGTGATGCGTCTTGTAGAACCAGCCGTCAGTGTTCGCGGTACGGGCTGTCCAGTACATCACTTGGTTGAGGAAGATCGCCGCGTTGTGATCGCCTTCGAAGAAATCCACCAGGATGGTATGGGCAAGGATGACGTCTTTGCTGCCCGTTGCCTGTTGGATCATGCCCTCGACCTGCTTGCGTAGTTCGGCCAGATGACGAGGGTCGTATTCGCGATTTGATGTTGCTAGGAAGGTCTTCATGGCCTTCCTCCTTTGTGAGAACTCAGGAGGAATGACCCGCTGGTATGACTGTGGGGTTGCCTTTTCCGTTGGTTATGATAAACTCTACATAACTTTACAACGAACAAAAGCGCACGCCCGCGTAGATGTTCACCAGGGGTCATACCTCCTAGATAGATGGACTCGTTGAGTGCCCGCGAAGCAACTTACAGCGAGTCCAGCTTCTATTTATGTGATAAGGTGCAAAATTCCCAGCGTCGCGTAAACGTGAAAATCTAAATTTTCCACGCTATATCTTTAGATCAACCATTACTACGGTTATTGGGCAGTATACTTCACTTCCCAAATTTTGTCCATATCTTAACCTTTGCGAATTTACGTTTTCCTCCTCGTAGAACACAAGTTCCATTGTAACAGAAAAATACCCGTTGCTCGTTCGAACCTGGTAGTGTTGTGGCTTGGATTGCGCTAGTAGGGGTTCGGCTACCCAAACGCGCCGGAACCGGGGCGATGTGTGCGGCTAACAATTTGAATATTCTAACGCACGTCGTATGGGTGCGTATTGCGGTTCCTTTGAATGTGATTTGAAAAGCCAAACCTTGGTGTAAATTCCGTCTAAAAAGCAGCGCCCCTCGGCATAAGTACATCGACGCTATATAAATCGCATCAATATAGAGGATGTACTGCCTATGAGGAGCGCTACCTTACTAATTGCCGCAGCCGTCGTTTTATCGACGGTCGTTTCGCCGATCGCAGCCCGAGAAGTGGTTGCATTGCCCGATCCGGCGGTGATTCCCGACATGGTCAACCGGGTCGCCGAACTGCGCACGAGCCGCGGGTTACCCCCCCTCACACTCAATGCTCAGTTGACGGCGGCGGCACAAGATCAGGCGAACTGGTTGGTAGAAACCGGGATTCGTGCACACCGCCGCCCAGAGGATGGCTCGCGCGCGGTGCACCGTGCTGAGGCTGCCGGGTACCAGTATGAAGGCTGGTGCTGTGGCGAAAACTACTACATGAGCATCGACGCGACGCCGGACATGGTCTGGAACTTCTGGGTGTGGAGTCCGCCACACTACACCAATCTCACACTCCCCCGCTTCACCGAAATCGGCGTGGGCATGGCCACCGATGGCTACCGGCACAGTTATGTGTTGGTGTTCGGGCGCCCGCTGGGCACCGACGCCGCTGTCGAAGCCGAACGGCAGGCCGAAGTCCAACGCCTGATCGACGAAGGCGGTGGGGTGCACATCGTTACACGCGGCGAGACCCTCGCGCGCATCGCGAATCGTTACGGGGCATCGGTGGGTGAACTGGTGGCGGCCAACAACCTCCCCGACCCAAACCTCATCATGCCGGGGACACGTCTGGTCATTCCGCAGTTCGGCGGCGGTGGTGATTTGGCTGCACCCGCCGAGTCGCCCCCACCTGTTGAGCCTGTGGAGCAACAACCACCTGCCCAACCAGAACCGGTCATGGTGGCGCAAGCTGCCTCCCCTGGTGGCGACATCCCCGAGGGCGCACGGACCCACACCGTGCAAAGCGGCGAGAATCTGTTCCGCATTGCCCTTAACTACGGGACCGACTTCGACACGCTTGCGGCGCTGAACAACATCGAGAACCCACGCCGCATCTTCAGTGGTCAAGTAATCGTATTGCCCTAGCGTGTTGGGACCCGCCCATAGCCTATGTCGGCTTGTCGCATCGGGGGCCAGTATCATCCTCAAATGTGACGAGCCGACATCGGGCCAATGCGACCGACCGTATAATAGGCAACGACTCAGGCACATCGACCAATTTTGCAAGGGGCATAGCTATGGCAGCCGTCGAATTTAAGCCAGAAAATTACAGAACGATCATCACCGACCCATCGGACAACACCATGTATTTCACCGAAGCGTATCTCGACCAGATGATTGGGCATTACTTTGGCGAAAGCAACAACGTCGAGGTGGTCAAAGCGAAGTTGCAAGCCATCCCAGCAGCGATTCGCGCCCGCATACAGGTTCAAATGGCCGTGGTCATCCTCAGCGAGGGCAGTCTTCATCGTTTGGAGGGGGCTATCCGTAGTGCTGAGATCGATTATCGTGATGTGCTGATGGAACTGCGTTGAGGTGGTGGCGTTGTCGGTTGCTGCAACGAGATAAGGTTGCCACGGACGGAGCACCCTCCGTTTTGGGGCATTGGGATCGGACTGCGCCAAGTGGGAGCACACACAAGCGCTCCCCTATCTGTATCGACGCACCCTCCGTCCTGGGGCATTGGGATCGGACTGCGCCAAGTGGGAGCACACACAAGCGCTCCCCTATCTGTATCGACCAGTATCGACTCGCTTAGGTGGCGGTTTCGGCTGTTTCCTCGACGGGCGGTTGCATGCGCCGACGGAACAGGCCGTACAACCGCGCGCTGATCGGCGCACGGCGCAGGGGCTTCATCTCCATCACACGGAAGGCTGCGCGGCCCGTCAGCCGCCCGTAGACGTACTGGCCGAGGATGCGCGCGCTGGCGATGAGCGGTGCCGCGATGATCACACCGACGACGCCACCGAAGCTCGCACCCCACAGCACCGAGAGGATCACGATGGCCGGGTGCAGGTGCAGGCTGTTGCCGAGCACGCGCGGCACGAGGAACAACCCCTCGATTTGCTGGATGACGAACCACAACACGATGACGACCAGCATCAGCGGGAACCCACCCAACCCGTCGATGGTCGACGAATCGACGAAGAGCGCGGTAAGCGCCGCCGGGATAAGTGACAGCGCGGGGCCAACGTTTGGGATGAACTCCATAATGCCCGCAAAAAACGCGAGGAACGTTGCGTTTGGTATGCCGAGCACGGTCGCGAGCACCCACATCGCCGAGCCGATGATGAGGCTGAGGATAACCTTTCCGCGCAGGTAGTCGTTCCACACGGTGGCGAGGTCGCGAAGGAGACGCCGCACGTCCTCCTGGTAGCCGTCGGGGGCTACGCTGACGATGGTTCTGAGTATGGCGCGCCCGTCGATGAGCAAGTGCCCCACGATCAAAAAGAAGAACAACGATGTGAGCAAAAAGCCAATCGTGTTGCCGATGACGCCGAAGGCCGACCCGGTAATGCCCAGCACCGAGTTGAAAATTTCCTCGGCACCCTGGCCGGTGACCTGACCGAGCAAGGTGTTCAGGTAATCGTTGAAGTCCTGGTATTCCTCCTCGCTCACCATAAGTTCGAGCTGCTCGCTGAGGATGAACGGCTCGCCATCGGGTGTTTCGATGACGGTGTCGCCGAAGGTAAGCGGCTCGTTGAGGAAGGTTGTGACGGTGCCGGGGATAACGGTGAGCACGTTGTTCGTTTGGCGCAGTAGCGCAGGCACCACAGAAATCATCAGCCCGACGAGCAACCCGACGATAAGTAGCATGATAATGAACACGGACATCACCCGCTGCCCACGCGCGACGCGCGTCTCGCAGGCGTCGACGAGGGGATGAAGCAAATAGGCGGTGACGACCGCCGCAAACATCAAAGGGATAACCGACCAGAGCGTGAGCGCGGTGAGGGCGAGCACCCCGGCAAAAAGCAAGGCGATGCCGCGCGCTGTTGTTTCCGACCACTCGGGTGCGGTGGATTGCGACTGGGGAGGGAGATCTGCTGACATAATCGTCCGATACCTTTTATCGATTCGTGCTTATGTAGGATAGCCCATAGTTGCTAACTCTACAGCCTATCCACATTTTCTACATACAATCGTCATACCTCGTAGAGTAGAAAAGAGAGGTTACGATGATATTTCGAGAGGTACAAAGGCCGCTGCGGGGGGGCTGTGGGTGTTCGCGGTACCCCCTGCGGCGATTGCATGGTACGGCTTCGTACAGCAAATCATATTCGGGGTGCCGTTTGGGCAAAACCCCGCGCCAGATTGGAGCATGTGGCTGATGCTCATTCCCATCGGCATCGGGCTACCGGTTTTGTTCGCACTGGTGCAGATGACGACGGAAGTTCACGACGATCACATTCTGGTGGAATATCGCCCATTCGCGCGGCGCGAATTTGCGCGCGATGACATAAAGGGGGCGGAGGTGCGTACCTACCGCCCTATCGCAGAGTACGGCGGATGGGGTATCCGCGTGTGGTTTGGGGGCAAACGGGCCTACAGTGCCTACGGTAACCAGGGGGTAGAACTCACCCTGGCCGATGGTGCGCGCGTGATGCTCGGCAGCCAGAAGCCCGACGACCTGTTGCAGGCCATCGGGCGTTAGATGTTAGCTCCGTGGTGAGTGGGCGTTAGCGAGGTCCGCTGCGCCCCTCGCCACGGTTGCCGCCAAACCGACTGCCCTCACCGTCCCCGCTGACTGTGGACGCATCCTCTGGATCGAAGGTGGGCGGATTTTCAGGGTCGAAGGTCGGGATATTCTCTGGATCGAAGGTGGGCGGATTTTCAGGGTCGAAGGTCGGGATATTCTCTGGATCGAACTCGAAGTTCTCCAAGGCCTCCGCCAATTCCTCGTTTACCGTATAGGTGATGTCGTCCTCGTCGATGGTTGCGTCCGCAAGTACGTTATTTTCGCTGCTGGTGCGTAGCTGTTGGAATTCGGCGGACTGAAGCGCGGTGTTGATGTCGTCGATGGTACGCTGCGGCACGTTGAAGTCGTTCACGCTGGCGTCGGTCACTTCCCAGTAGAAGCCCTCGCCGTCCTCTTGCTGAACCACGGCCATACGCACAGCCACACTGACGGTTTCGCCGTCTTCGGCGGTAACGGTAGCGGTGATAATCGCGGTATCATCGGTGAAGTTTAGGTTGAGGTCTTCCACCTCATCGATGTTGGCGACAACCCCATCGAGCACGGTGTTGACATCGGCTTCGGTGAGGGTGATGGTGGTTTGGGCGAAGGCGGGCATCGCTGCGAGCAAAGCGATGATGAGCATCGGTAGGTATTTCTTCACGACCTGGTTTTTCCCTTGTGATTACGTTGTCGATTGCACGTAATCTATAGGGTAAGTTTAAACTAAATGCTTTGTAAGTGTAAACTATCTGTAAGGCATTTTGTTAAATAAAATAAAATAGGTAAAATATATGAATTCGTATGGTAAATCTGCGCCACCTTAAGTTAATTACGATATTTATTTATATGATCAAATTTAGTACAATGCGTCTACTGGCGATGCCTCCTTTCTAACGCAACGATAACCCTGGAACTTTTATGCCTAGCGTCAAAAAGCTCGTGGATACCGATCATCTGACGGTTTTACGCAATTTGGACCTGCTGGACACCCCACCCGAAGAGGCATTCGACCGGTTGACGGGCCTCGTGGCGCGCACCCTGCATGTGCCGATTTCGCTTGTTTCGCTGGTTACTGAAAAGTATCAGTTTTTCAAGAGCGCCTACGGCCTCGGTGATTTGCGGCAGACGCCCCTCTCGCACTCATTTTGCCAGCATGTCGTCGAGAGTGACGCGCCGCTTGTCGTGCGTGATGCCCGCGAAAACCCCATGCTGAAGGATAATTTGGCAATCCCCGACCTCGATGTGATCGGGTATCTGGGGATGCCGCTCACGACATCGGACGGATATACCCTGGGCAGCCTGTGCGCTATCGATACCAAACCGCACGATTGGACTGAGCATGAGATCGATGTGGTGCGCGAACTCGCCAAACTGGTGATGCGGGAGATCGAACTGCGAGAGGAAATTCGCAGGCGCGAGCAGATCGAAGAAGAGTTACGCCAGCAAAACGAGGCCCTGGACGCCTTCGGGCATACCGTTGCCCACGACCTGAAAACGCCGTTGAACAACATTCAGGCATTTTGCAGCCTGTTGCGCGAGGAATACGGCACCATGCCAGAGGAGCAGGTGCACGAGTACCTGGGTTATGTGACGACCAACGTCGGCCAAATGAACACGATTATCGATGGCCTGTTGCGCCTTGCAACCGTCAGCCGTACCGCCGACATCACCCTGGAACCGCTGGACATGTACGATCTGCTGGCCGATGTACAAATTCGGCTGCTGGCAGAGATCAAAGACCGGCAGGCGGTTATTCACATGAGCGATGATTTCCCGGTGGTATTGGGCTATCGCCCGTGGGTGCAGGAGGTGTGGATGAACTATCTCTCGAACGCGTTGAAGTACGGGGGGCAGCCGCCTGTCATCCGCATCGGGGCCGATGACCCCGACGAAACCCTCAACGTGTGTTGCTGGGTGCAGGATAACGGCCCCGGTATGACGGCAGAGGAAAAATCGCAGGCGTTTGCTGCGACGACACGCTTTCATGCGAATCAAGCCACCGGCCAGGGCCTCGGGTTAGCGATTGTCAAACGAATCATGACTCGCTTTGGGGGCGAGTGTGGTGTCGCCGATGCACCTGAGGGCGGGAGTAAGTTTTGGTTTATGATGCCCGCCCCACCCTCCTCGTTCTCGTTGAAACGCGATTAGGTCAGCACACTTAAGGTGATGTTCACGATGTCGTCGAGGGTGTCTCGGGACGTCTGTTGCCGCCCCATCACACGGATGCCACGCACCGCATTCATGAGAAACCGCGCCAGCGCCTGTAAGTCCCGGCCTGGGTAAATTGTGCCGTCTGCTTCTGCGCGTTCTAGCGCATCCTGGAACGCCTGCTCCGATGCTTTGATGCTCTCGTACACTAACGTCTCAACCTGGGGGTTATACGGCGCTAGCTCGATGGCCGAGTTGATGATAAAGCAGCCCCGATGCTGTGGGTCCTGAAGGACCTTACGAATTTCGGCATCGAACACGGCTTGGATACCTGAAAGTGGCTCGGTCGGTTCGGACAGCGTATCGACGATCCACGAATCGTGGGCGTGAATGTATCGCTGGAGCGCCCTCAGGAACAGCTGCTCCTTGCTGCCGAAAGTGTTGTAAAAACTCGCTCTGCCAATTTGCATTACGTCGAGCAGGGCTGAGAGTGAAGACCCCTCGTACCCCTTACACCAGAACAGGTCCATCGCTGCGGTAAGGGCTACTTCAGGGTCGAATTCGATTGGGCGGGGCATGTGGCGAACGCCTCTCTAATCAAGGTCAATCACGTTTTAGACTGCTTGATACACAACATGCTTACCAAAATCGCCAGGTTGCCAGGTGCCGTGTCCTCAGCTTTGGAGGCATCGGCTAACGGCAGCGGCCTCAGAGGCGCTCAGGGCGCGAAATCGTAGTTTGTGGGTAACGGCTAAGGGTTTTGGCCTTTTTTCGGCTTAGCGGGGCTTGTGGTGCGTTAGACGAGGTACAGGGCGCAGGAGATTGCAGCGCGGAGCAACGATACCCGATTCTCGTGTGCGAGCGTATTGTGGCGATCACTCGATTGCATTCGGCGGCGCGGGGCTGAGTGAGCCTCAGAAGCGTGTAGCACGGATATTGGAGCCTGGGCCTTCGATGCTGGCTTTTTTCGCGGAGTGCGTCTCTCAGCGCCATACAGGGGCAGGCGGGTCGGCTGCTACCGGCGGTCCACGGGCTGGATGATTACTCGGGTTAGTTTTCCCAAATCCTGTGCCCGAAAAATAACTTTTCGGGGGTGTTGAAATTTATCCCAAATCCCCCGATGGAATGTGCCCATTCTTTGACGGTACAAGCACGTCGCAAGACCGCCCCACTTCGGCGGCGCACCCCCCCACCCGGCAGGGGACTTGAGTTATTTCCCAAGCTGGCGCTTCATCTCGCGCGCGTGCTCCGAAGCCGTGCGGGCGACGAGCCGCATCGCATCGTAGAGGGCAACGCGCTCCTCGTCGGTCTTGGCGCGGTCGAACTGGTTGCGCAGGGTGTCCTGCTGGCGAGTGAGCCTGTCCTGTTGCTGACGTGCCCAGTCGCTCGTAGGGGTAGCGGGGGTGTCGCTGCCATCAGCAGCTTTGAGGTATGCCCCAGGGCTGCTGTAGCGGAGGGCATCGCGTAATTTTTTCACAGACCAGTTGTGCTCGTCCGCTGCCTGGAGCCAAAGCTGCTGATTTTCTTCGTCGAGCTTGGCGACGATGCGATGATGCGAAAACGACAAAGTATGGATACGTATCCATGATTTCACGTTGGCGGCCACGCTGGCATGATGCCGCAGCGTATCGACTTCCAGCCCAAAAGCCTCGGCAAGCTCCTGGTAGGTTCGGCCCCACGCTTTATCGTCCAACGCATTAATCCAATCCCCGATGAGCCACTGCAACGAGCCTTCCAGTTGCAGCAGCAATTGGCCCAACGCACGATACTCGTCCTCGCTGGCGTTTTCGCCGCCAGCGAGGCCAGTAGGGGTGAGGCGAAACGTACCGAATACGACCTCATCGCTGCCAGATTGGATAAGCTGCGAGGCGGAGGGAATGTCGGTTTCGAGACCGGCGAAGATATTGCCCTCGTCGCCGGTCCCGTACATGAAGGCGTCGGTAGCTTCGGTCTCCTGGGTGCGCTTCACCAGCGCGTTATCGAGCTTGGCTTTGCGCTTACTCATGCGTCTTCTCGACCCGTTCGACGATCGACCAGAAGTCGCGCGTGACGGTGTGGCGCGGGTCGTACACGTACATGGTCACGCGCTGCAAAGCTGCCTCCTGTACCGTCACCGATTTACGCACGACTGGCCAAAGCAACTCGCCGTACTGCTCACCGAGGTAGGTCAAAATCGCGGCGTGTGAGTTGGTGTGCGCCTCGACCATATTCGGCACAATGCCGAGGATACGCGCCTTCGCAAGGTTGACTTGCGCGGCAGCTTCACGCACGTTTTCGGCGTGGCCGATGGTCGATGGAACGCCTTCGAGTGCGCTGGCGGCTTCGGTTTCGGTGGGCAGCAAAATGTAGTCGGTACCGGCGGTGATGGCCGCGTGTAGCAGCGAGGGCGTTGGCGCAGTATCGACGATGACGAAGTCGAAAATGCTCTCGATTTCGCGCACGCGCTTGAAGAAGCGGAGGTTGTCTCCGATGCTGGTAGCGATATTGCGCGATTCGACGTTGGATGGCACCAGGTAAAACTGCTGGTTTGCACCATACACTTCGCCAGGAACCTTGATGGTGGCGGTGCGCCAATCGCCGTTGCGCACCAGCAAATCATAGATTCGGGGTTCTTTGGCAAGCCCGAGGCTGCTGGTGGCGTTAGCCTGCGGGTCGGAGTCGATGAGCAACACCCGATAGCCTTTGATCGCCAGCCCTGATGCGATGTGCACGGCAAGGGTTGTTTTGCCGACACCGCCTTTTTCGTTGAGTAGTGTTATGACCTTCATGCGGTTGAAATCACTCCTGTTGACTTCGCACTTGAACGCTCAACTGAGGCTCACGAAGCTGAGCAGCATCAGATATAGCGATACTCGAATTTTAGCAAACGTTTGGGGGTTTCCACCCGGCGTATTTCGATGACATCGAATGCACTGAACATGTCGAGGTAAGCCACATCGGCTGCGCTGAGCTTGCGCTTGCCGATTGCGTAGGCGAGTTGGTCACGGTCGAGCCATTCACCGGGGGTGCTCCGCAACGTTTGGAAAAGCAAGTGGGCACGCTCGGGTAGCTTGGCTTCTGCAAGTGTCATCTACATCCTCCTGAAGCTTGCTGTGCAATATCGTGATATTGCACGACCTTAGGGTACACCAGATTTTGGCTGGTGGCAACCATCTGGCACAATACGCCAATGTATCTATTATTACAACATAATGTAATAATATAAATAAATATGCCCTTGATGTTTACGGTCTTCATGGTGCACAAATCAACGCCATCTGCTAGAATACGACCCTGTTCACTGCCACTCGAGGGGGTTATGTCCACGAACACATTTGTGCTGCAAGGTGACCACCTTTCGTGGCTCGATGCACCGTATCCTCGACAAACCCCAACGCAAACGCACACTGGCCACACCATCACGGCGTGGGTAATTGGCGAACTGCTGACCTATAGAGGGCAGTCGGAGAACTCACTGGCGCGCCTGGTTGCCGACTTCGAAGCAGACCGTGTGGACCTGCCATCTTTGAACGGGCGTTTCGTGTTGGTCATCAAAACCGAAGCCGAATGGCAGATCATCACCGATCGCGTGGGGTCGGCCCATGTTTACTACGCGCTGGATGACGACAAAATTTGTGCGGTGGGCAACGATCTCGCAGCAGTTGCTGCTTTATCCCCCCACGCTGACCTCGACTGGCTGGGGATTGCGTCCTTCTTCACATTTGGGTTTTTCCTGGACGATCGTACCTACTACGATCACGTTCGTGTGATGTGGCCCGCCTCGGTTTATCGACTTTCGGCGGCGGGGGTGTTGCTGGGCCATGTACGCTACTGGACGTGGCACCACACCCCGGACACAACACGCACGTATGACGAAACACTCGAAATCTACGATTCGCTTTTTCGGCAGGCGGTAGCGCGGTGTGCTACCAGCGAGCGCTTGCTCTTGCCGCTCTCGGGTGGTCTCGATTCGCGTTCGTTGGCAGCGGTGCTGCCGGGTACCGCACAGACTTTCTCCTACGGATACACCCAGCCATCCGTCGAAACGCGCATCGCATCGCAGGTGGCGCGGGCGGCTAATCTGCCGTACACCGAATTCGTGATGCCAGCCTACTTGTTCGATCATCTGCCGGAAATTGTACGGGCCTTACACGGCGCGCAGGATGTCACGCAGGCGCGCCAAACCAGCGTGTTCGAGTGGATGCAAGCGCAGGGCGAGGTGGTGCTGACGGGACTGTGGGGCGATGTGTGGTGCGACCAGATGGGCCTCGCCGATGGCCTGCCCGCTGGCTACGACTTCGAGGCGTACGCCTTCAAAAAGTTGGCGAAGCGCGGGCACGACTGGCTGCTAGACAATGTCGTCGCGCAGCATCTGCCCAACGCCTGCGATGTACTGAAGCAGCACCTCGCCGATGGCATCGCGGAGTTCGCATCCATCGTCGATGACGACTTTCGCCTGAAGGCCTACAAGACCTCACGCTGGGCGTTCCGCTGGTCCAACGCCAGTTTGCGCGGCCATGCGATGGGCGCTGTGCCCCGAATCCCATACTACGATGTCGACCTGATCGACTTTTTTTTGACGGTGCCCACCGCCTATGTGCGCGACCGACGCCTGCAAATCGATCATCTGAAGCGCTACGCACCGGCCCTGGCACAGGTCGCGTGGCAGCAGACCCGCAGTAGCTTGTTCACGGAGCAGTTTATCGACGCGCGCCGGTTTGCAGCAATCGCCCTCAACAAGCTCCAGCGGATGTTGCTTTCGGTGCCAAGTTACCAGCGCAACTGGGAGGTGCAGTTCTTTGCACTGGGCGGGCGCGAGCGGCTCACCGAGAGCCTGGGCGATCTGTCGGCGTTTGGGGTTCGGCAGGGGGCGGTCGAGGGGCTGCTGGCAGACCTATACACCAACCCGAACGCGCACAACGGCTACAGCGCGTCGCTTTTGTTGACGTTCGCCGCGTGGATGGAAACCAGAGCATAGACATGCCCATACGTCTTTATATTTTGGGGTCGGTGTGGCCCGCAGAAACCTTTGTGATGCGCAAGCTGCTCGGCCTCGCCGATGCGGGCGTGCTCGTGACGATTTTCACGCGCGATGTCGGTGACGGTGACAGCAGGCATCGCAACATTGGGCTGCTGCAAATGCCCGTTGTGCAGCCAAAATACCCCGCGCGGTCAATCATCAACATGACCGGTGAAACGCTCGGCAAACCGGGCGCGATCCGTGCCACCTGGCCCGATTTCGCTGAGATTGCCGATGCCCGTGTGCGCATGGCGCAGGTGCTTAAATTTTTGACGTTGCGTGCACAACCACCGGGCATTATCCATTTCGAGTGGAACGGACCCGCAATCCATTACATGCCCATGGTTCGGCAGCTCGGTTGGCCCAGCGTGGTGAGTTGCCGAGGGTCTCATGTGAATGTTGCCCCCCATGATATTAGCCATATGAAGGCCAACCCCACCTACACCGCAGACCTCGCCGCGAGTTTTCGGTTGTCGGCGGCGGTACACTGCGTGAGCGAGGACATCGCGCAGGAGGCGCAGCAATACGACCTCGACCCGGCCAAAATCCGCGTGATACGCCCGGCGGTGGACCCGGATATGTTCACACCGGCGCAGGTACGCAAACCGAATGATCGCTTCGAGATTATGATCGTCGGGAGCTTGATGTGGCGAAAGGGGCATGAGTATGCCCTGACTGCGCTGCGAAAGTTGGTCGATGCCGGTATCGACGCTCACTTGACGATTATCGGTAGTGGGCGCACGCGTGACCGGGTGCTGTACGCGATCCACGATTTGGGTTTGCAAAACCATGCGACACTCATCGGTCGGGTGCCGCCTGCCGAGGTGGTCGCGCGGTTGCAACAGGCCGATTTGTGCCTGTTGACGAGCCACAGCGAGGGCATTTCCAACGCAGCCCTTGAGGGTATGAGTTGTGGCCTGCCGATCGTTACGACGGACTGTGGCGGCATGCGTGAGGTCGTACGCGATGGCGTGGAGGGGTTCCTCGTGCCGCTTTACGACACAGACGCGCTCGCCGACCGGATGCGGCGCATCGCCGAGGATGACACGATGCGCCAGCGGATGGGCGAGGCCGCGCGGCAGCGCATTCTGGAGCAGCACACACTGAAGGGTCAAATCGATGCGTTCCTTGATCTGTACCGGTCCTTGATGCCAGCGGAGGAAGCAACCGCGTGACATACCACGCACGGAGGGTTTGCATAATGGGTGGGCGGTGTATCGGCTGATGCGCATCGTATTGGTGGTACCCCAATTTCCGAAGTTGTCGGAAACCTTCATCGTGAGTAAGTTCCTGGGCCTGTTGGCAAGCGGTAAGGACATGCACGTCGTGTGCCGGACGAGCAAACCAGCTGCCTGGGATATCTTCGCGCGGCTGCAAAACCGGCCAGACCTCCGCAAGCGCGTGCACATCACCTGGCCGGTGAACCCCCGTGTGATCGTCGGCCCACTGTTGGTGCTGGCACTGCTGCGCTGTTTGCTGCTCCGACCGCGCACAACGGTCACGTATCTGCTGCAAGGCTGGCGTCGCTTTGGGTTAACTGTGGCCCGACACTTCTACCTGGATCATTACTTTATATTGCTGAAGCCTGACGTGGTGCACGTCGAATTTGGGGCGTTGGCCGTAGATTACACGCACCTGCCCGAGTTGCTGGACTGCCAGCTTGTCGTGAGCTTCCGTGGGTACGACCTGAACTATGTTGCGCTCGATGAACCGGACTTCTACACGACGGTGTGGCGGAACGCGTCGATTATTCATCTGCTGGGCGATGACCTGTGGCAGCGCGCGCTGCGCCGTGGCTGCCCGCCAGGTATGCCCCACGCGCTAATTTCCCCGGCCATCGATGTCGAGGCCTTCGACGCGGGGCAGCGAGACGCAACCGAGGTCGTGGGGTCGGCAACGCGGCCCCTACGCCTGTTGAGCGTTGGCCGCCTGGAGTGGAAAAAAGGCTACGAATTCGCCTTGTTGGCGGTGCGGTATCTCGTCGAAGATGGGCTGTGTGTGGAGTACCACATCATCGGCGATGGCGATTTTATGGTGGCCGTCTCGTTTGCACGGCACGCCCTCGGCCTCGAAGATGTCGTTCACTTCGACGGCTCGCAGCCGCCGGAGCAGGTGCAGGCGATGCTTCGCTGGGCGGATGTGTTTTTGCACGCCGCTGTTTCCGAGGGGTTCTGCAATGCGGTGATGGAAGCGCAGTCGATGCAAGTGCCCGTCGTGACATCGGATGCCGATGGGTTGGCCGAAAATGTACGCGATGGCGTAACGGGGTATGTGGTGCCACGCCGAGACCCACGCGCACTCGCCGAGAAGGTGGCCGAGCTGGCCGCCGACCCAGACCGACGCCTGCAAATGGGCCTCGCTGGCCGCGCACATGTGAAAGAGAACTTCACCCTGGATAAGCACATCAACCAATTTCTAGAGATGTATGACCGAATCAAACGTGACCGTTGATCTCATCTGGCAGGGGCAGCGCGACGAAGCCCCTGCGTGGCCACTGGGTGCGGTTCATACCATCGAGCCGACCGTAGCCGACCTTCACCGCGTGACGGCGGATTTCGCCCCGACGACCACTGCCGATGCGTGGTTGTTTTGGCACAGTGACCTGGGTCCGCCAGATGCAGAAATCATCGCGAAGACCCTACAAGGGCCGGGGCAGTGCTTCCATGCCGGGTTGGTGTTGGGCACCGCCGGGCTGCCCGGCACGCTCGATTTTGTTGCGCCGACGTGGATGCTCAACAGCGACCCCGCGCCGAACATCGAGGCGACATCGTGGCGCTTATCGTTGGCGGCGTGCCTGGCCAAAACGGATGTGATACAGACGTTGGGCACGGTAAACCCGGCATTCTCCTCTGTGGTAGGGGCGGGGTTGGATATGGGCCTGCGCTACGTGCAACGCGGTGTGCTCATCCGACACGTCCCGGCATTGCTGCCCGCAGCGGCGCACCTCAGCGAGCAAGCGACGCTACCGCTGGCCGACGACCTGCGGTTTATCCAGCAGAACTACGCCAAACATCAACTGCTGTGGACGCTTGGGCGTGTTGTGTTGAGCGGGTATGCCCCGCCGTGGGCGGTCATCGCAGGTTGGCGGGCCATCGGTGGATTTGGCAGCCGCATGTCGCAGGCAACCTACGCCGCCGCGACGATTGCGCCGGATGATGTGTACGATGCGTCGGCGCGTGTCGCCGTGCTCATTCCCACCATCGACCGATACCCGTACTTGCGCACCTTGTTGGCGCAACTGCGCGAGCAGCAACACCCTCCGCACCAAATCGTGGTTATCGACCAGACGCCGCCCGAGGTGCGCGACATGGCGATCGACACGGAATTCGACGACCTGCCGTTGATCTACCTTCGGCAGGATGAACCGGGGCAGTGCTCATCGCGGAATGCCGGTTTGGCGCGCATCAGCAGCGATTATATTCTGTTCCTCGACGACGACGACGAGGTGCAACCGGACCTCATCGTGCGGCACTTGCAGAACTTGCACCGGCACGGGGCCGTTGTGTCCAACGGTGGGCAAGATGAACCCGAAGGGGGTCCCCCGCCGCCGAACTTCCGCCACACGCAGGTGAGTAGTATCTTCCCGACGAACAATACGCTGATGCAGCGCGATATTCTGGCGCAAACGGGGTTGTTCGACCTGGCGTACAACAAGGGGCAACAGGCCGATGGCGACCTGGGGATGCGGGTGTATCACAGCGGGCAGTTGATGGTCTTCGAGCCGACGGTGCGGGTATTTCATCATCACGCGCCACGCGGTGGGCTACGTATACATGGTGCACGCGTCGTCACCCGGGCGATGAGCCGCGCGAGCTTGTTTCGGCGTCGGCTGCCGCACGTCACCGAGCTTTACCTTGCCAAGCGATACTTTAGCCCCCGCCAATTGCGCGAGTACTGCTGGTTGGTGGTGCGCGGCACGATGGTTTCGCATCAGGGGGTGGGGCACCGGGTGTTGCGGCTGGGCGCGGGCCTGCTGATGCTGCCGAACACGCTGCTCGAACTGCGCCGCCGCACACAAACCGCCGAGGCGATGTTGCAGGACTACCCGCAGATACCGCAGTTGCAGCCGTCATCGCAGGACACCACGCTATGACGAATCCATCCTCGACGGTACTCATCGTGGGCAATTTCATGTCTCGGTATAAGGGCACGCGTGGTGTCTGCGAAGACCTTGCAGACCGCCTCATGGGGCGCGGCTGGACGACCATCGATACGTCGAGCCGGAAAAACGCTCTCGCCAAGCTGGCCGATATGCTATGGACGACCTATCGGCATAAGGGGCGCTACGACGTCGCGCATGTAGAAGTCTACAGCGGGCGGGCGTTCATCTGGGCGGAGGCGACCTGCTGGTTGTTGCGCCGGCTGGGGAAGCCGTATGTGCTCACGCTGCACGGTGGCAACCTGCCATCCTTCGCGTCGCGGAATCCGGCCCGGATGCGTCGGTTGCTAGCGACGGCGGCTTACATCACCACGCCATCGCGCTATTTGTACGATACGATGCAGCCCTACGCCGAGAACCTGCGTGTGCTGCCGAATGCCCTCGATCTGTCGGCGTATACGTTTGTGCAGCGCACCGCCGCCACGCCGAAGCTGGTATGGCTACGCGCATTTGCCGAGGTGTACAATGTCACGCTGGCTGCGGAGGTTGTGGCGCGGCTGAAGGATGACTACCCGACACTTCAACTGTATATGATAGGGCCAGACAAACAAGATGGCAGCCTGGAGGCGTTCCAGGCGCGCGTGGAAGCCCTCGACATCGGTGAGCACATCACGATTGTTGGGCGGGTGCCGAAGGAAGCGGTGCCGACGTGGATGAACAAAGGGGATGTTTTCCTTAACACTACCAACTTCGACAACACGCCCGTAAGCGTGATGGAAGCAATGGCCGCCGGGTTGTGTGTGGTAAGCACCGATGCGGGTGGGTTGCCGTATCTGCTCGACGACGGTGAGGACGCTTTGCTGGTACCGGTAGGCGATGCTGACGCGATGGCCGGTGCGGTGCGTCGTATTTTGGAAGACCCGGCTCTCGCGGAAACGTTATCGAGGAAGGCCCGTGCCCGCGCCGAGCGCTTCGATTGGGCGTCGGTGCTGCCACAGTGGGAAGCGATACTGGTGGATATGTTGAAGGAGAACGTGTCATGAGCGAAGTTCGAAGTTTGCCTGTGTGGTGGGTGCGTAACATTATTTTCCCGCTCTCCGATTTGCTCACAAAGCAGGCGATGATGCAGCGGCTGCGCTTCCTTGAGGAGGCGCAATGGTGGGACCGCGAACGGCTGCACGCGATGCGCGATGAACTCCTGCAAACGGCTATCCACGAGGCCTACGAGACATCCTTCTACCGCCAGTTGATGGACGACGCAGGCGTTCGCTCCGCCGATATCCGCACACCGGAAGACCTCACCAAGCTGCCCGTCGTCACCAAGGATATGTTACGCGAGGGCAACCCCCGCCGCGAGACAGGCCGCAAGCTTTATGCCAAGCACACCTCCGGTTCCACGGGCAAGCCCTTCCGCGTGTGGGAGGACCACGTCACGGCGGGGTGGTTCCGCGCCTCGACGATGCTCAACTTCGAGTGGACGGGCTGGCAACCCGGTGTCCCGTACTTGCAGAGCGGCATCAACTTTCCACGCCGCTTCGACCGTCGGGTGAAGGATAGTTTGCTGAATTGCCACTACTTTTCCTCATACGATTTAACCGACGAAAACCTGGACCAGATGCTCCAGGCTATCGACAAGCATAAACTCCAATACGCTTTTGGGTATCCCAGCGGTATGTATTTCCTCGCAAAGCGTGCCAGGGCACTGGGTTGGAACCAGCCCCTGAAGGCAATTTGCACCTGGGGAGATACCCTATTCCCGACCTATCAGCGGACAATCGAATCGGTGTTTGGGGCACCTGTTTATAACAAGTACGGTTGCGCCGAGGGGATGGAGATCGCGTCGCAGTGTGGCGATGTGATGCTGTTGAACACGCTCGATGTGATCGTCGAGTACGTCGATGATGATGGGCAACCGGTACCCTACGGCGAGTACGGGAATATTTTGGTAACGCGGTTGCACGCGGGGGCTTTTCCGTTTGTGCGCTATCGCCTGGGTGACCTTGGCGTGCGCGCCGAGCCTGCCCCCGCCCCCGAAGGACGTGGCTTCGATGTATTTGGGCCGATTCGTGGGCGCATTACCGACAATGTCGTAACACCGGGTGGCAACCGGCTTATCGTGCACTTTTTCACTGGGGTGCTGGAGTATTTTACCGAGATCGATTCTTTCCAGATCGTGCAGAGTGAACCCGACCGTATCGTGTTGAATGTGGTGCCTGCTGAGGGCTTCGATAGCACTGTGGCGGCGCGCATGGTGCAAGCCCTACAGGATAAAGGGGCCGATATTCAAATCGATGTCGAAGCCGTATCTTCTATTCCATTGACGAAGGGCGGCAAGCATCGCTTTGTCATCAACCATTTGGAGGGCATGGCGGTCTCGATGGAAGCGGACGATCGCGCGTAGGGGCGGCTAGCGTGTGGGTGGCTAATCATTTATTGCAGTTGAAGCGGAGAGTACCTTGACGGAAACCCAGCCCGGTTTGCAATACCGTTTGAAGATTCGTGCCCGCCTGATGTATGGCATGATGACGAGTTCGCTGCGTATACTACCGAATTTCCTGGTTATCGGGGTGGAAAAAGGCGGGACGACATCGCTATTCCGTTATCTCGTTAAACACCCGAACGTCTTACCCGCAGCCAAGAAGGAAATCCACTATTTCTCACACGTCTACAATGTGGGGTATCACACCTGGGGTTGGTATCGGGGGCACTTCCCACTGAAGATTACCCGAGCGATGCACCCCCACCAACCGGCCACCGTCGGTGAGGCCTCAGCGAACTACATCTCGCACCCGCACGCGCCGCAGCGCGTCGCCGCCATGCTGCCAGGGGTCAAGATCATCGCGCTGCTTCGCAACCCCATCGACCGGGCGTATTCGCAGTATCAACACAAGGTGCGCCAGGGGTTGGAGGATCTGAGCTTCGAAGAGGCGATTCGCAAGGAGCCGGGGCGGATGGCAGGTGAGTGGGACCGCATGATGAACGACCCCAGCTATTACAGCGCTGCGTATCACTATCATGCTTATGTGCAGCGTGGGCAATATGCCGAGCAGCTCGAACGGTGGTTCGCACAGTTGCCCCGCGAGCAGTTTTTGGTCCTCCGTAGCGAGGATTTGTTCGAGCGGCCCCGTGAAATTTATGCCGATGTGCTGGACTTCCTCGGGTTGCCTGCCTGGGACCCGGTGGACTTTAAGCCCTACCTCAAGGCCACCTATACCGAGATGCCCGCAGACTTACGCGACGAACTGGGTGCGCACTTCCAACCCCACAATCAGCGGCTGTATACCCTGCTGAACGGTAATATGGGTTGGGACTAACACCGAATCGTGATCTACCGAAAACTGAGAGTAACCAACAACCATGAACGCTGCCGACAAGCTATTGCGTAAATACCTGTTCCGTCGTGATTTGATGATCGCCGTGAGGCGACGTGCCCGGAAGTTCCGGCGGCGCATCAGCCGCGATATTTACGATGACCAGCGGTTGCTATTCGAACGAGCAGGCATCAGCCCGCAGGTCATTGTCGATATTGGGGCGTTTCAGGGTAAAATCACCGACCAGTATCTGCGGGCCTTCCCACAGGTGACTGTGCACGCGTTGGAGCCTTTCCCGTCATCACATCGTAAATTGCAGGAGCGCTTCCAGGATGAGCCTCGTGTACACGTCCACTGTCTGGCGATTTCCGACGAGAGCGGCACCGCGCAGTTCTACATAAACAATTTGCCGAATACCAATTCCTTGCTTGCGCAGGAAGGGGGGCGAAGCAAAGACGTGATCGATGTCCCCACACTCACATTCGATGCGTTCGCGTCGGAAAATGGCATCGAGCACATCGACCTGGTAAAGGTGGATACCGAAGGTGCCGAACTCAAAGTATTCAAAGGGGCGACTACGCTCCTTGCCGAGCAACGCATCGACATGGTCTCTACCGAAGTTCGCTTTGCCGATAAATTTGTGGGACAAAGCGCTTTTGTCGATGTGGTAAACCTGTTCAACGAGTACGGGTACACGCTCCATAATGTGTACATCAACCGCGAAGACGAATATGCACAGGCTTACTTCGGTGATGCGACATTTTGGAGCCCGGCCTTTCGCAAGCGGCTTAAGGGTGGGTAGGGGCGGCGGCTAGCCATCGTCCAGGTTGCACTGCGCATTGTGGACCCAATTTCTGTTCAGTACACTTTAGGCGCGCGAAAGACGGTAATTGCGAGGCAGACAATGAGCACAACACAAACACAGGCGAAGAACCATCAGCCAGTCGTGAAACGCAGCCCGCAAGTCAAGCGGGTGTACTGGCGGATGAGGAACCAGCTTCATCGATTTCTGGAGCACCACCAATACAACTTTGTCTACATTCACATCAACAAAACGGGTGGCCGTAGCATAGAAACCGCGCTGGGCTTGCTCTCGGTCGACCATCGAACGGCCTTGCAGAAGCGAAACGACATGGGGGCCGCTGCCTGGGAGCAAAAGTTCAAGTTCGCCTTCGTCCGTAACCCGTGGGATCGCGTGGTATCGCACTATGCGTACCGCATCAAAACCAATCGGTTGGGCCTTGCAGAAGCGAATCTTGACTTTAAAGCGTGGCTGAAGCTGGCCTACCAGGACCAAGACCGCGCGTTTTTCGACCAGCCCAAGTTTTTTATGCCGCAGTTCGAGTGGCTATCGGATGAAAATGGGCAACTCATCGTGGACTACGTGGGCCGGTTCGAGACACTCAACCAAGACTTCGCCCATGTGTGCGAACAAATCGGTCGTGACGTCGAGCTACCACATGTGAATAAATCGAACCGAAGCCACTACAGTAGCTACTACGATGACGAGTCCATTGCGCTCGTCGGCGAATTATTCGCCAAGGACATCGAGCACTTTGGCTACACCTTCGAAACGCCCAACGCATAGGGTGCACTGCCGCCCCAGCGAGCCGACTCATACGCAGCGCTTTACCCACACCTGATCTCGAAACGGATGAACAAGCCACATGGCGTCTTCGAAACCCGCCAAAATTCTGTTTACCATTCCTAACTTCATCACGGCGGGTTCTGGCCTGTTGTTGTTTAGCGTGGTGCGGTTGCTCGACCGCGATCGCTACGACCCCACGATTGCGGTTCTGGAGAAGGGGGGGCGCCTGGAAGCAGAGATCGAGGCGGAAAATATTCCGATCATCGAATTGCCCTTCACGTTGAATCCGCGCCCATTGTGGAATTTACCCACGCGGGCCTGGCAGGTAGCCCAGCCCTTTCGCCCCTATCAGTTCGATCTCTGGCATTCCTTCCACTACTCCGCAGACTACACCGAGCCGATCATCGCGCGCCTGGCCGGGGCAAAAGCCTGGATTTACACCAAGAAGAATATGAACTGGGTGAACCGGGCGAACCGGGCGTGGCTGGTGCGGTCGTTTTTGGCGTCGCGCATCGTTGCCGATAACTCGACTATGATGGAAACGTTCTTCGACAACTGGTGGGCGCGCGGCAAAACGGTGCTCATCGAGCACAGTGTGGACGTGGAAAAATACAACCCGCACACCGAACCCAGCCTCGACGTGCGCCAACAGCTTCACCTCTCGCCAGATGATTTCCTGATTGGCGCGGTGGCCCATGTGCTCCCTGTGAAGGGGTACCGCACCTTGATTCGGTCGATAGCGCATTTGCCGTCGTCGGCGCATCTGGTCATCGCCGGTAGCCTGGATAATGAGGCGTACGTCGCCGAGTTGCACGCGCTCATCGATGAACTACAGTTGGCCGAGCGTGTTCACTTTTTGGGCCGCATCGGTGGGGTGCCTCAACTACACGCCGAACTCGATGCTTACGTGCTCGCGACGAATGGCCACGGGCGCATGGAAGGTTGCCCGGTCGCGTTGTTGGAGGCGCTGTCCTGCGGGACGCCGTCGGTGGCGACCGATATTCCAGGCTCGAAGGATATTATCGTCGACGGCGAAAGTGGGTTGCTGGTGCCGCCCGAAGACCCCGAGGCGATGGCGCAGGCCCTCATGCGCCTATACAACGATGAGCAGCTCCGCCGCCAGATGGGGCCAAAGGGCCGCGAGCGTATTCTGGCGCACTATCGTGTGGAGCGAGAGGCAAACGAACTTCAGGCCTTGTACGCCGATATCCTTCGGTAGGGCAGTCGCCTTAGGTGGGGTTGCCGTCACCGTTGAGGTAGGGCGTCAGGGTTGGACCGAATGCGTCCACGATGCGCTCGATTTTGTCGATTTGTTCGGTGGCGAGGGACTCGCGCCACTTCTCGATCCGTCCCTTGCGATCGAAGTTATTCCGGTTCTGGAAGACGGTACCGCTGGGGCGCTTGAGGATAGCCCCTTTTTCATCCACCGTTACCGCGTATCCCTCGCCCAGGTAGGCCAGCAAGTCGTCGAAGGTGGTGATGGGGTCCAGCACGAGGCTATCGAAGGATAGCACGTGTGCGGGCAGCACGTTCTGCTCGATTTGCCGGAGCGGAACGTAGTAGTTGATGCACCAGCCAACGACCATCCGCGAGAAGGGGTCTTCATCGCAGCGATGGATGAGGTCGGTGTAATCGGCCAGCCAATCGACGACAAGCGCGTCCTGGCCCATAAACAGCTTTAAGTAGCCCGGCTCCTGCATGTAGCGTGTCCAGCCCTGCCGCAACATCGATTCGATCGTTGCGCCCGGATTCCGCACGATCAACACGACTTTGCAGCCGAAGGTATGGGCCAGCCAGGCCAGCATCAGGTTGCCGTGGATCATTTTGACGATGGTGTTGGTCCACCAGATGGCACGGCTATCGTGTCGGGTACGGCGAACGTGGGTGTTGCCGACAATTTTCCCCTTGAGGGCCATGTGGAAAAAAGCTTCGAGGTCCGTGTCGGTTTGGTCTGTACGGCGATAGGGGTACGCGTAATGCAGGTCGCCGGTAAAGGTGTGGGGGTGTAAAAATGGCCGCGCCGCGCTCACACGATGATGCAGCGGTTCGAACACGGTGCGGCGATGGGTGACACCCGCCAGCGATTGCGCCAGGTAGGTTGTTCCGCTACGGCCAATGCCAGAGATGACGATGGCATCGGAGGCCTGCGCGATGCTGCCCTGCAACGCCTCGGCAGCGTTGATAATGAGGGGCTTGAATGAGTTCCTAAGTTGCATCGGCTTCGTCGTTTGTGTAATAGCGCGCGAAGAACGGGTCCTCTTCGCTTTCGGCCAGCAGGTTTTCCAGGCGTTCCACCGAGGAGTACGGCCCGAGAATATCGGGCGTTTCGCGCAGCATCATCAGGTAAATTTCGGTCGTGAGGTATGGGGTAATGTGCCACGCATCCAGGAAGTGTTCGTCGCCAAGGGGTAGGGTAGCCGGGTCGGTAAAGTCGAAGAGTGGGAAGCCGTACTGCTCGAAGATGGCCGCCGTGAAGTCTGGTACATCTGCGAGGTACGTATGGTCGCCCGAGGTCGTCAGCCACTCGTAACTGAGGTTGGAGAAGGGCGGTAAGCACCCGACGACCTGCATCTCCAGCTCGACTGCGCGGTCGAGGATCGCTTCCACCACGGCGGCATTTTCCTCGGCAATGCGGTCTCCATTGACCCACTGCTGCGCCCGCGCCTCGAACCGCCTGCGATGAAATTGGCTACGCTCCTCGATCGTCACGGTCTCCAGTCGTCTACGTGCCCGTACCGACTGAAAGATTTCGCCGTTGTTCAGCACAGCAGTGTCGCCGATCATCGCACGTAGCCCTACTGCCTTGAAGCCGAACTGCGGTTCGGTGCCCGATAGGATGTTGCTCCCGCGCGTGTCGACAAAACGCATCATCTCCATGCTCATATCCACCGAGCGTTGCAGCATCGTCTGGAAGTCGATATCGCCTATGTACGGTGGTTCGGTATTGACGAAGCTATTCGGCGAGAAGAAGCTCTGATCGAGGCACCACAGCATCACATCGGGGGCATCGCTCGCGTCCAGGTTATCCAGGTAATACTGCACTTCCTCGTGGTCGAAGGAGGCGATCCAGGCGTTGTACATTTCGTAGGGTTCATCGATTAAATACGGGCCGTAGGAATAGATACGCGACGACCCCATAAACAGCACATCGGGCTGCACGTGCTGGATGGACCGCAACCGAAAGGCGAACGCCTCATCACGGTTTGCTTCGAAGGCCCCGTACACCACGGGTTCGTCGGTATCCAGCATCTGTATTGCCACAGAAATCGGAAGCGCATCGCCAATGTAAACTCCCAGGCCCACGATGAGCGCCAGCACTGCAACCAGCGGCGTGACAAACAAAAGCAGAGTTTTTAGGAATTGCTTGGGTGTGTTCAAGGGTTCACGCTATCTTCCGACTATTAGAACTGGAAGTAGATAAAGTCGGCCTCAGTTGTGCTGACCGAGTAGATAATCAACAGAGATGCGACATAATACGCGGCCCAGCGCAGTTGCCGTGTTTTCGTCTCCAGGCTCCAGAAGGGGCGCGGCTGTTGGGCAGCCCAGTCTGCAACAAACAAAACGGTGATCGTCGCGATGGCCATGCCTAGCTCCAACCAGGCTGCACCGTAGGGTGCAATACCCCCAAACGGTTCGGCGATTTGGAAGCCCGAGGAGAAGTTGAAGAGGTGGGTGACGATGTAGAAGCTATCCTGAATGTTGTTCGCGCGGAAGAAAATCCACCCAATGCAAACCAGCACGAACGTAAACACCGTCGCGAGCCACGGCGGCGCCGTGCGGGTGTCTGCCTGGCCCCCACGCACGTAGCGGTCCCAAACAATTTCGCCGACGATTAAAAACCCGTGGATCGTGCCCCACAGCACAAACGTCCACGCCGCACCGTGCCACAAGCCGCTGATCACGAACACGATCATCAAGTTGCGCAGCGTTGCCGAGAACGACACCCGGCTGCCGCCCAGCGGGATGTAAACGTAGTCGCGGAACCATGTAGACAGCGAAATGTGCCACCGACGCCAGAATTCGCGGATGGACCGCGAAAAATAGGGCTGGCGGAAGTTTTGCATCAGGTCGAAGCCCATCGTCCGCGCGGTGCCGATGGCGATATCGGAGTAGCCGGAAAAGTCGCAGTAGATTTGGATGGCAAAAAAGAACGTCGCCAGCATCAGGTGTACGCCGGTATAGTCCTCGACGTTGTTGTAAACCGTGTTGACGTAAGCAGCGAGGCGGTCTGCAATGACGACTTTTTTGAACGCCCCCCACAAAATGAGCCGCAAGCCAGAGACCATCCGCTCATCGTTGAAGGTGTGTTGTTGCTTGAACTGGCCGAGCATGTTCGAAGCGCGTTCGATGGGGCCTGCAACCAACTGTGGGAAGAACGCAATGTACGTCGCGAAACGGCCCAGGTGACGCTCCGCAGCCACATTCCCACGATACACATCGATGGTGTAGGCCATCGATTGGAAGGTGTAAAAGGAAATCCCCACCGGCAACAACAGGTTGTGGGTTTGGGCGGCGGTATCCGGGCCTAAGCTGACGAGGACGCTATTTGCCGATTGGCTAAAGAAGTTGAAGTACTTGAAGACGAACAATGTGCCCAGGTTCACGCATATGCTCAGCAGCAAAAACGATCGTCGGGTCGTTTGTTGTTCTTCGGGGGTGCTTTCGATGCGTATGGCTGCGATGTAGTCCACGATCGTCGAAAAAACGATCAACAGGATGTAGTACACATTCCAGTAGGCGTAGAAGAAGTAACTCGCGACGAGCAGCAGAATCCAACGGAACCGGAACGGCAATAAGAAATACGATGAAAGCACAATGATGAAAAACACCACGAATTCATCGCTAATGAATGACATATACCTGCCCCAGTTTGTAGCCTGCTTACCGAAGCGAATCTATCGTTTGTCGTGGGTGCGTTGAGAGTGTCGAGGGGACGCAGGTACGAATTAGCCGTGCCCATCTGCCATACGCCCCCCCTTGGGCAACCCGCAGTGACGATCGTCTGTCGTCCGATATTCGCTGTTGTTTCCGGCGGAAGTGCGTCACGGCGCGCGTGAGCGCCGGTACCATCGCCGCAGAAATTTGGAATCAGCGCAAGTTTACAGCAGCTTGCCAGAAAGCACCATGCTTTATTGGGTGTAGCATAATGTGCCTATTACGGGGTCCGTACGATTTGCAGGACGCGTAGTGCGCTGAGCATGCCGGGGTACGCTTCGCGCCGCCGTAGGCGAATGGTAGCCCGCAGCCGTGGCAGGTCTACCCACGGGTGGCGGGCGGCATCGCCGGTAAGCGCGAGTAGGGTGGTCGGCGGGGTAGGGTGGTTGCGATACGTGTGTGGCGTCTCCGATTTAACCGGCTCCCACACGAAGGGCAGGTAAGGCTCCATCGCCTTGCGGTAGAGGAAGCGCCGCATCCCGTAAAACAGATGAAACGCCTGCGGCACCGTATACACGAACTCCATCAGCGGGCGGTCGAGCAGGGGGTAAGCGTAGTGGATGCCATGGGGGCGCGCGGCGGTCGCCCAGGCTTCGATGCGCCGGGTGAGGTGCTCTGCGAAGTACAACCGGGCCTGCGACTGCGGGCCGCCCGCAACCGTGCGCGTGAGGGGGGCCGGGCGGTAGGTGCGCCCACTTGTTCGAGCCGCCAATTCTGGTGAGATGAAGGTGGCATCGGGGCGGGCGCGTATCGCGCGGTGCATGACGAGGCGCAGCAATGGATTCGGGAGCAGGGGATAGGCGCCTTCCAGCAAGATGAGTTGCGCCGCAGTTCGCTTGCGGAGACCACCTAATGCGACCGGCAAATCGTGCCAGCGCCCGCCCCGCAGCATCCCCGCGAGCACGCCGCGCCCGTTGTAACTGACGGTTTCGTCGCCACCCCACCCAGAGAGGATCGTTTGAACCCCATCGGCGGCGGCCTGCCGCAGAACAGGTAACTCGCGGCCTATGGCGTCCATCGGTTGGACGCTCGGGTCAATGCGGAGCATCGTCATGTGGTCCGCTTGCGTGTAACCGATGAACTGGCACGTCTGGCCGAGCATTTCGGTAACCGCACCGATGCGCCCGTACTCGTTCTCATCGGTGTCTACAGGGCGTGACCATGAGTAGAAGTGCGTTCGGTTGGTAGCGTAGGGGGCAGCGAGCACGGCAATCGAGGACGAATCGATACCGCCGCTGAGGTGAAAGCCCACCTGGCCGGCCATGGGCACCCGATACGCGACTGCCTGTTGGGTCAGTTCTTGCACACGTTGGACACAATCGTCCAGCGACAGGCTGCGATCTTCGGGATAATCTTGTGGGTCCCAGTAGCGCTGCAAACGATGCCCGTGCGGGGTAATCGTGAGGGTGTGGCCGGGCCGCAAACGACGGACATTCTCGAAGAAGGTGCGCTCGCCGGGTTGGTATTCGTTGAAGTGGTGGACAAGGTATGTCGCGACCTCCACCTCATCGATGACAGCGGGCACCGCGTCGAGTGCGATGAGCGCCGGAATATCGCTCGCAATGGCGGCCATCTGTGGGGTGAGGTAGTAGTACAGGGGCCGCGCGCCGATGTGATCGCGCGCGCAGAACAGCCACCCCCGCGCGGCATCCCATATCGCAAAGGCATAATCGCCGATGAGATGACGTGGACAATCGGTTCCCCAGCGTGCGTACGCCTGTGCGATGAGCGTCGTATCGTCGGTGTGAGGGGGCAGTTGCAGCCGCCGATGCAGGGCTTCACGGTTGTCGATGCGTGCGTCTGCCGTAATACACACTGCGCCGAGTGTTTGGGCGTTGGGTCCCAGGGCGGTGGGCTGCTCGGCGCGCGGAAAAACGCCGAAAATGCTAGTCATTGGCAAAGCTGGCAATCACATGATACTGGTGTGCCACGCTTCCGCCGGTGAGGATGCGCGGCCCGCAGCGAACCCACGCGTGGGCCTCCAGTGTTTCGTGTTTGCGCACACCCAGGTACAACGTGCTCGCGATGCGGTAGCGCCGCAGCATCCACTGCGCTGCGACAGCCTGCTCGAGGCAGGTGGGTTGCCACGGCAGCCGGGCACGATGCACCGCGTAGCTCACTGCGTCCACTGTCGGCAGGTCGTCGGCAGCGACGGTGTGGCCTGTTTCGTGTTGGAGTTGGCCCAGGTAGGGTGCCCACCAGCGGAAGGGGATCAGGTGCAGCCCGCGCACGACGACCATGTAGACTGCTGCTCGCACCGTTAGCCGACGGACCCACGACCACCGCGCCCTAAACAACGTCGATAAGCTGTTCATCTTGCAGTTGGCCCAGAAATTCCAGAACATCCTGCTGGCAGGTGGGTTCGTCGATGTCGAATTCCTCAAGCAGGGCCTGGCACACCTCGCGGATTTGAATGGGGCTTTCGATGAGTGTCCAAATCCGGCTGCCGACGATCTCGGTACCGTAATATTTGCCCCGCTCGATGCTGAGCATCACGACATCGCCGTCCACCTCGCGGGTGATGAGCTGAGCACTACGCACGATGGTCTGGTCCAACGTGAGATGGGTCATGGGGTGTCCACCACTTCCTCGTAACCATAAAAGCACATCATAGGGCCGAGCGCCGTTGTAATCCGCACGATTTGTTCGTTGCTCAGTACGGCGTGCCCCTGGCCTACCTGCCCACTGTTGAAAAAAAACTCGCTGGACGCAGGCCGTTCGCTGAAACCATGCGCGGCTTCCTGTTGCTTAAGCTGCTCGAAGCTAGAAAACGCGATCGCTCGGTCTACCTGTTCCGCATCGGGTTCGATGCCCACGAAGCGAAGGGCTTCGGTGAATGTTGCGTGGGGGGCGGTGTGCATATCCTCGTAGCGCACCACATGAACCGGCAAACCGGAGTCTTCCACCCAGCTTTTCACATGTTTATCCCACGAGTACAAACGCTGTTGCAATTGGGGGGTGTGTCGGTGTGGCCGCACACCGAGGACGTAATCCTCATTGAGCAAGGTGTTAATGGCGACATCGAGCGAGGACCCATTATGGTTGGCCATCGATGGCACGATATCCAGCGGGTTGCGAATAATGTAGATAACCCCGGCGGTCGCCTCGGCGGGGATGAGGGGGGCACCGTTGGGTAGGTGATGATAGGCATCGTGTATTTTGCAAAAGGGTAAAAACTCCCCGGCATCGGCAAAGCGCCGATACACCGCCGGGCGATACGCGTTTGCCTCGGCGGGGGTTAAATTTGCCGATTCGACGCCGGTGTATTCATCGAAAATCTGGCGAGAACTCGCGATGGGGGTGCGCTCCAACGCATTGATGTTCACCGGGGTGTCGGCGTTGCGCCAGTAGTTGTTCAAAAAAATGCGCAACCACGTATTGCCAGACTTCGGGTAGGACGCCAGCCAGGTAATCATACGAAATCCGCTTCCACCGCGTCCAGCAGGTCACTCAGCATAAACGGTTGTATGGGCCGCTCTACACGTCGATACAGCACATCCCCGATGGCCCGCGTGATACCCATCATCACCGGGCGTTCCATTTCTTCGGCAAAGCGCGCCCGGTAAATGCGATTGCGCAGCGACAGCACCTTCGTCAGCCCCGTGATGGTGGTCACCTTGATCGTTTTCGTGTTGGTGGGCAGCAGGGCATACACCCGGTAGAGCGGTTGCGCTTGGGTCTCGAAGGCGGTTACGGGGAGGCTGTATTTTTCCAGTTGAGGCCGGACGCGTTGCAGGTTTTCGGTGTCCATCGCCATCTCACCGAGGGCCTCCGCCCACAGCTTGAGCTGCGGGTAACCGGGCACGACGAAGGCGTTTCCGGTTTCATCGAAGGTGATGACGCTGATGTCATCGCTTAGCAGGGGGTAGCCCCGCTCGATGAACCCCGCCGCCGTCGTCGATTTGCCCGCGCCCGAAGCCCCGGCGAAGATCACAGCGCCGTGTGGGGTGGCGATGCTGCTGCCGTGGATGGGAAGTAGGCCCCGCTGATGCAACAACGCCCCAAATGCCGACCCCATCAGAAATAGCCGCACGCTGTCTTTATCGACCAAGGGCATAGCGCGTTGGATGGCGATGTGGCGTCCATTGTGGACGTGGTACCGGGCGATGCCGTCTACGCGTAGCAGAAATTCGTTTGCCGAAATATCGTACAGGACCCCCCTGGCTGTTGGGGCCGCGAGGGTCGATGGCACCACCCCTTCATCGATCGTTACATCGGCCTGGGCCGATGTCGACGAAATGAACGCCGGTAACGGGATGCTCGAAGCAATCGTGAGGTTGAAGGCAGTGTAGCGATGAGGCGTGTTCACAACCTAGAGCTTCAGCCTCTTAAAGACAGGTTCGGGGATAAGGCGAATGATCCACATGATGTAACGCCAGAAGAACGGCACGTAAATCACATCGCGCCCGGCCTTCATCGCATCATAGATCGACTTGCCAACATCTGCCGCGCTGGCGAAAAGCGCGTTCTTGGGCAGGTGAGCCGTCATCGGGGTATCGACGAAACCGGGCTTCACCGTGAGGACCTGCACCCCGGCTTTGGCTAGCCGGTTGCGCACCCCGCTCACGAATGCCGTGCGTGCGGCCATCGCCGTGCCGTAGACGTAATTGCTGCCCCGGCCCCGGTCGCCCGCGACCGACGAAATCACCGTGATGACGCCGCGCCGCTGGGCTTCGAACTCGTTCGCGGCGATCGTCAGCAGCGAGGCCACACTCATGAAGTTCGTGTCGAGCGATTGCTTCGTTGCGGCGTAGGTGGCTTGCGCCGCCGCCTGATCCGTCAGATCGCCGTGCGCGATGATGAGATTATCGAGTCCATCGAGCGCAGTTTTGGCCGCATCGAACATCGCCGCGTGTGCGTCGACATCGTTGGCATCCATCACATGAATGTGGGCGGCCTTCGCCCCACGCGCCAGCAAATCGTCGCGCACAGCGTTGAGTTTGGCCTCGGTGCGGCCCACGAGGAAGAACGCGCCACCATCTGCGGCGAACAGGCGGGCTGTTTCGTGGGCGATGGCCGAACTCGCCCCGACAATGACAAATTTGAGCATGGTTACCCCATGACCCGCCGCCAGAACGACGACGAGAACTTCGGATCGATAAACTTGGAAAACTCCTCCCAGCGCGGGTAGCTGCACCGGAAGCCCTCCGGCGACATGCGCGCATCCTTGGCCGGGTAAAGCGCGCCGCCGTTCGCAAACACAATTTCGTCCAGTTCGTCCAGCAAGCGCAGCGTGGCCGGGCCGTTATACGCGAAATCGAGCGCCAGCGTGACCCCAGGCCGTGGGAAGGACAGCATCCCCGGCGACTCGATCTCGCCGAAGGTTTTGAACACCACCAGCGGCGACGCCTGCCCGCTTTCCACGATGCGGCGCAACACCGCCTTGATGGGTGTGTAGGGGGCTTCGTAGGGCATCACAAACTGGTATTGCAAAAAGCCGCGCTTACCGTAGCCCCGATTCCAGTTGGAAAGCACATCTAATGGATAGAAGAACGGCTCGTAGTGCGTAACTGCCCGCACCTCGGGGAAAATTTGCTTGCGAAAGTACAACTCGTTGAGAACACGCACCGTGAACGGGTTCAGGGTAAAGTCGGGGAAATCGACCGGGACCGGGATTTGCGGCAGCGGCTTGGTTTCCTCTGCGCCACCGAGCGGGGGGTCGTAGAAGTCGCCGCGGCCAAATACCCCGCGCCCGAAGGTACGCCCACTGGCCGTGCAGTCCA
>CAYSVE010000002.1:0-28798 GCA_964434365.1 uncultured Anaerolineaceae bacterium
TTACCGCTACCATATCCGACGCAGCAGAGATCGAAGATATGTTCTTTGGCGGCGATCCTAATGCTGTCATCAGCGCGGAGGAACTCGGGTTACCGTCGGACTCCGAGTTTGTTATCTGGGGTAACGACAACGCGAACTACATCGTCGGCAGCGAGGGCGATGACACCATCTACGGCGAGGGTGGCAACGACGTGCTTATCGGCGACTCGGTCGATGGCAGTGGCAACTCCGGGGATGACAACCTGTTCGGCGGTGATGACGACGATACGCTCTACGGGGATAGCATCTCGGGGTCGGACAACACGGGTGCCGATGACATCAGTGGCGGTGATGGGTTCGACACTGCCGAGGGGCCGGGTGGCGACGTGGACACGGTACAACCCGATGTCGAGCAGGATAATTCCTTTGCTGACGCTGGTGGTGCCAGCAGCCTCGATGCCGACGTTGTATCGGTATCGGCACCCGAGGGTGAAAGCGTAACCGAGGAAGTGCCGCCAGAGCGCGAGGCAGCGCCGCAAGAGACTGCCCCGGCTGAGTCGCAGACGGAAAGCGAGGCAGCGCCGCCGGAGACTGCCCCGGCTGAGTCGCAGACGGAAAGCGATGGCTCGACGGCTGCCGGGCAGACCGAGAGCAACGACGCCTCCGACGACAACTCATCAGGGGGCAGCACGCCCGATGCAAGTGCTACCGAAGCGGATGAGACCGCCTCTGAGGGTGCATAGGCGGCAAAAGGACAGTTTGCGAAATGTAATATAAAATTGGGGCAGCCCTCGCGAAGCTGCCCCAATTAATCGAATTTGGTCTGTTCTCCTACGAAGATACAACTATCATCGTGATTATGAAAGCAAGATAAGCCGCTTGCAATTAAGTGGCTTTCGACTTTCCACCCCGCCATATTGCTCTCCAATTTGTTTCGAACATTCACATGAGGGCTGCCCGCTGTATGCAAGTGGATTTCATCCATGTTGGAATGCAGAAGACAGGGTCGACGTGGCTCTAAGCCAGTGACTGAAAGTCCTGATAAAAGAATCGAGCAGAAATAGCAAACTATGAACCTCTCAGAACTTTTATGAGCCATTTTTTTAGTGATTTTCAATCACCGAACTTTTGGCGTATGGCTTAGAAGCGGTATTTCGTACAACACCCGCACCTGCACGTGACCACCGTGAAGCAAATCGAGCGCGATGTGTTGCAACAGCGGATGCACACCGGCCTACGCCAGGAACTCATCGAGATAAGGCGAAACGTGCGGCACAGGCTCCGAGAGAAAAGCCCCGGGGAGGCTGACATCATCGGGGTATCCAACGAGAACCTTTGCGGGCACATCCACACAAGTTATGGGATGAAAGCTATGGCAGAGAACCTCTACCGAATGTTCGGGCCGACAAAGGTCGTGCTCGTGCTGAGGCACCCGCTCACGTTCATTCCCTCCGTGTACAGCTACTCCGTCAAATGGGGAAGCGCGATGGCCGGCTTCGACAACATCCTAAGAAGTGGTCGCATCATCCCCAAGCTCGACTACCAGGCCCTCGTAGAAACCTACACACACTTATTCGGGAAGGATAACGTTCTGGTTCTTCCCTACGAACTCTTCCGCGAGGACCGGCACCGGTATCTCAAAATGTTCTCGGCGTTTGTGGGTGTTTCGGCATACACTGTCGAGCGAGACGCGAGTTCGGTTGTGAACCCGTCCTTCTCGATACCGGCGACGCGCCTGCTCAATGGGGTCAATCACCTGGAGGAATCGCTCGCCGTCATCATGGGCCGTGAAGATAACGTGCGCCGCCTGAACAAAATGACCAAGCGGGTTTTGGAGCACCCCAACGTCCAAAAAATCGACACGTCGTTTCCACGGTACGTGCTCACCAGCGAGCAGTCGCACCGGTATCCGGCCCTCAGCGAGCAGTTGATCGACGAAAATTACCGCATCTGGGATGGCGCACTGGCCGGTTACAATTACCAGTTCAACCGGAAGCCAGCGATGGCAGGAAGTGCGGGGGCTTAAGCCAGGCATCTGGTGGTGTTGCCAGATACCCTGCGGTTGCAACAAAAACGGGAGCACACACGCGTGCTCCCGCCAGATGGGCGATGTTGCGCCGAAGCGAACGACCCTACTCGTAACTGACCTCGATCCAGACATCCTCCTCCAACGTCACCCTGTAGTCCAGGATAATATTGTCCAGGCTGTAGGTGGCATCGGGTTCGGGGGTGGCATCGAGGAAGCGGGCACCCTCGGGCAGATTGATTTGAACGTTCACGGGTTCGCGGATGGTGCCGGGTTGTTTTTCCAGCAACAAGCGATAGACGGAATGCTGGTTTCCCTCTTGGACCAGGGGCGGGGTGGTGTAGCGGAAGGTGGCGCGCTGGCGGGTATCGTATGGCACACTGAACACCGACGCCATGATGGTGTGGGTGTCGGTATCGATGACATCGAGCAGGCGAATGGTGTTGGTCGCTTCGATTTCGGGGGTGGTGAGGACACTCCCAAGCGGCGTAAACACCTGGAGCAGGGTGTAGTAGTCGATGCGCCCGTGGAATTCTGGGTCGACCGCCGGGTCGGCTTCGGCGATGCGTGCGGGATAATCGTATTCGACTGTTAGCTCGCTGTTCAAAGCGCCATCGGGCTGCAAATCGACGTTGTAGATAAGCTGTCGATTGACCGAGCGGTTGGATTTGTTGCCCAGATTGGCCTCGGCAGCCAACAGATAGTCGTGGTCGAGAGCCGGGGTTTGGATACCCGCCCAGCCAAGGACATCGAGGGCCTGCGCAACCTGTGGATTGGGCGAATAGATGAGGATGTGCTTCTCGCGTAGGGCCTGGATAGCCGCTGCGAACACACGCACGTTCGTGTTCGGGTCTACGCTGATCGTCTCCCACTCCGAGAAGATCGACTCGTACACATCGGCGACGAACTCCTTGTGTGGCTCTGGCCCTTCACCGAAGGCACGGATGTCGTAAACGAGTTCGCGGAAGTTACTCGATGTGACGATGACGTCACGGTCTTCCACCTGGACAATGCCAAGTGCATCGAGCAAATATTCGAAACCGACAATGTCGACGGCAATCACACCATCCATGGGTGCCAGCGGGTTGCCGCCGTTTTCGTAGAACCACAGGGCCATTTCGGCAGTCTCGGAGAAATCGACATGCCAGCTTCCGTCCCAGGCGGCGTAGATGGGGTTTTCGTATTGCAGCCACCAGGGGGGAATATCGTAATTGCCGTCTAGCGGTTGGTTCGGTGGTGTGGGGCTTTCCAGCGAGCTGGGGTAATAATCGTAGCTGACCACACGCCCACCGCGGATGACCAACCACCCCCACGTACTTACGAACCCACCCGAAGGTCGTAGCTCGTCGCTGTTTTGGGCGATGATGAGGAAGCGTTGCGTTTCCTCGAGGCCCAGGACCTCGGTCAAAATTTCTTCGGAGTTCAACAGCACGGTGTTAATCGTCTCGAGCTGGTCCAGGTAGCCGTAAAGGGCGTCGACTTCGACGCGAAGGTTTGTGGAGATCGCAAGGTCTTGTGTTTGGTCGAGGCTTTGCCGGGCCTGTTCGATCCTTGTCTGGGCGTCGAGGAAATTGCCTCGGCCAATAGCGAGGCGCTCGACAATTTGCTCGCCGGAGGACAACGTCGTGAAGACCTCATCGGAGTTGCCGAAGTTACCCATCAACTGTACGGTTGGTTCCAACCCGGTGAGCATATCGTCGGCACCACGGGTCATCAGGCGCGTGGATTCCAGCATGAACAAGACACTCTCCCACTCGGGGTTCAACGAGGCAAAGCGCCGCAGGTGCGATATGCGCCGGTCGAAGGCGTTGAGGTTGCGGCGCAGGTCCTGGTTGATGGATTGGAGTCGTTCGAAATCGCTAACGGTAAATTGTGCGGCGGGCTTGTTACTGAGCGACCGCAGAGCACGCACGGTGGTTTGGCGTGTGCGTAGCAGGTTGTTGGTCGCATCGGTAACCAGTACGACCTGTGTGGTTAGGAGAATAATAGCGGTTGCAAATATGGTTATGAGCACCACGCGCCAACGTACAATCGAGAAGATACGACGGCGTAGTTTGCGGAACCGTGAACGGCGGCGGCGCCTACGAACGGGCGTGTCGTCGGTTTGGAGCGTTTCGGGAGATTGCCGAGTTGGGCTATGGTCCATATTGTGTGTCGCCACCTTTTGTTGGACATGTCACAACTATTCTAATGCCTCTGAAGATTCGCGCAAAGTGGGGGTCGATGCCCGCCCCTGCACCGAGCGCGCCGTTCGAAGTGGGTCATCGGCTTGTTGTTGGGTATTCACTAGCAAATCGGCGATGAGGCCTGTGAATATGGATTGAATACCGATCATGAGGAGCAACACCCCCAATTGCAACAGGGGGCGCGTGCCGATGGGCCGGTTCCCCAAAGACCACAGCACCGTCATGTAAATGAGAATGAGCAGACCGATGCTACTCATCAATAGCCCGATGCTCCCGAACAGGTGTAACGGGCGCAGGCGGTAACGGCTGAGGAAGATCACGGTCATGAGGTCTAGCAGGCTGCGGAGGTAGCGACCTGCGCCGTACTTCGATTGGCCGTAGAGGCGTTGCTGATGGTTGATGGGTACTTCGACGATTTTAAAGCCTTCGTAGTGGGCCAATACCGGGATGTAGCGGTGCAGGTCGCTGTGCAGGTAGAGGTTTTTGACGACTTCGGACCGGTAGGCTTTGAGGCCGCTGTTCATGTCTTTTAGGGCGACGCCGCTCACGGTGGTGGTGACAAAGTTGGCAAGCCGCGACGGCAGCGTTTTCGAGAGCGGATCGTTACTGAGCCGGTTCACGCGCCAGCCGATCACAAGGTCGTAGCCCTCGTCGATTTTTGCGATGAGTGTGGGTATTTCTTCTGGGCGGTCTTGCAGGTCGGCATCCATCGTGATGATGATCGCCCCGCGGGCGATGTGGAAACCGATGTTGAGGGCAGCGCTTTTACCGAAGTTGCGCCGTTGGGTTACGACGACGACTTCGGGATAGGCTGCGACGAAATCGGCGAGGATCTCGCTGGAGCCGTCGATGCTGCCGTCGTCGACGAAGATGAGTTCGTAGCGCTTCGCGGTTTCTTCCAGGACTGTACGCAACGCGTCCATCAAGCTGGGCAGGCTTTCAACCTCATTGTAGACCGGGATGATGATGCTCAGGTCGAGTGGTGCGGGCGAACCCATCGCGTGCGGTACTCCGAATTGATTGCGAATGGGCACAATCATACCACGTCAATTGACGGTGCCCACGGGTGTCTTGTACACTTCCGGCGATTTGATGAGAGGAAATAGACGATGACCACAGCCCCCCTTACCCAACCGCGTACGGCCCCACGCATCGGTGCTAGCTGGTGGTACCTGGTGGTGCTGGCCTACGGGCTTATCGTCGGGGCGGGTGCGCTGACGCGCGCAGCCACCTTCGAACGGTATTTGCCGGTGATCGACCATTACGACGAGTCGTTGCGGTTCGTGCACGCGTATCAACTGCGCGACGACGCCCCGCTGGGCGATGCCTACGGCGAAATCACCTGGGCGGAGGGCTTCCCGCCGGTGCAGCCGTGGGTGGGCATTACGGTGCAGCGCATTGTGGAATCGCGGGTGATGTTCCCTACCCCGGCGGATTACATCTATGCGATGCGGTTGCTCTCGGCGGTGGGCGGTGTGCTAACGACGGGGTTGCTGTTGGGGTTCGGCTGGTTGGCCGCGCGGAGCCTGGGGCCGGTGGGCGCGGCGCTGACGGGCGGCCTGGTGGGGCTGGTGTGGGCAATTGCCCCGCAGATTGTCGCGACGGGCAACTTCGCGCTCATGGACCCGCTCATCTTCCCGGTGGTGGCGGCGGCGTTGCTGTGTACGGCGCTGGCTATCGTCTACGACTGGTGGCCTGCGGCGTTTGGGGCACTGCTGCTGGTGATCCTTTCCATATATATGAAGTACCTGCTCATCTATGCGTTGTGGCCGGTGGCATGTGCGGTGGCGGTGCTGGTGTGGCGTCGAGGGTTGCTCGCGGAGGGGGCGAATCGCCCACTGGCGGTGATAGGCCATGGGCTGAAAAACACGTGGCCGTGGATATTGGCGATGGCGGTGGTGAGTGCGATCACGGCGGGCTGGTTGTTGTTCGGCTGGGAGGCGCTGAGCCTGAGCAACACCGAGGCGACCGAGTTCCGCCGGGCGGGGCTGGCAAATATGCTGTCGTTGTCGCGGAATGTGGATAACTTCCTGTTTACGCTGGAAGAAACGACTGGCATGTGGCTGTGGTTGGTTACAGTGGGGTTGGGCGCGCTGGGGTATGTGTATAGCCGGTCGCGCGGGTGGCCGACGTACGACTTGCGCTGGCTGTGGGTGTTCGTGCCGTTTGCGATCGGCTGTTTGCTGCTGACATCGAGCGTGGATGTGCTGCGCGACAAGGCGGAAAAGTGGTATCGGGTGCGGTACACGCTGCCGATTGCACAGGCGTTTATCGTGATGTGGGCGGCGTCGTTGGTGCAAATCGGCGGGACGCTGTACCGCGCGCTGAACACCCGGCGACTGTTGATTTCGGGGGGTGTGGTTGGCGCGCTGGTGCTGGTATTCGCGATACCTGCCGTGTCGTCAAATGCTGTGGAGGCCAGCGAGTATGCGGAGACGCACCCGTATGAGGTGCTGTGGACGTGGTCAGATGTGTCGGTGCCGCAGGGGGGCATCCTCATGCCGAGCGGTAGCTGGGTGAACAAAACGTGGAACCGTCCGTGGAGTGGTTACAACGGCTCGACGACGTTCACGTGGGGCTTTGATGACGGTTATAAGCTTTCGGCGGAGGAATACACCGACGAGGGCTTCATCTATTTGGCGCACACCGACGACGACTTCGCAGAAAATGAGGCGCTGCAACTCTTCGTCGATGACTTGCTGCTGCTGAAAGCGCTCAACCGGGGGACGGACCGCTGGACGTTCTTCTACCGGATGCTGCCGCCAGAAAACGCATCGGATGTGGTGTTCGGTGAGCAGATTGCGCTGGAGGGCTACGACCTGAGCGCGGAGACGGTTGTGGCTGGTGAGACGGTCGTCTTGCGCCCGTACTGGCGCGCGGAGGTATTGCCGAGCGATAACTACTCGATGTTTGTGCATTTGCTGCCAGAGAACAGTGACCAACCGCTGACGCAATTCGACGGGACACCGGCTGCCCCCCTGCGGCTCACGCTCACGTGGGATGACCCGAACGAGGTGCTTATCGGCACTGAGGCGACACTGACGGTACCGGAGGGCACGCCGCCGGGGGATTATCGATTGGCGCTGGGGCTGTACAACTTCGAGACGGGGGCGCGATTGCCAGTGGCCGAGGGTGTCGACCGGGTGATGGTGCCGGTTGTGGTGGAGTAGCACGGGCCAAGGCGCGTTTGCCCCCACAGCAATTTCGAGTCATAAATACCTGCCATAGTGGACAACATGGAGTAGATTCCCACTGATGAACATGCGCAAAGAGGTGCGAGGTATCCGAAAACGTGTTCGGCGCTCCTATGATATTGAGGCGAGCAAGTACTGGGGCGAAGAGCTGGAAAACCCCATCTTTATCGTGGGGTCGTTTCGCTCCGGCACGACGATTCTCGGGGAAATCACCCGATCGGACCCGCGCTACCTGTACCTTCACGAACCGTTCTACTTCTGGTCGGCTGTGGACCGCCAACTCGACATTTGGGGGCGACGCTACCCACTCGTGGATGCCCGTTTGCACTGGGGCGCGGAGGACTACGACCCCACCCATGCGAAGCTGATTCGTCGGTGGTTTTACCGGCGGCTTGCCGCGACGCGGGGGCAACGCTTGGTGGAGAAGTCGCCCGTCAATGCGCATCGGTTGGGCTGGCTTGCGAAGATATTCCCCAAAGCGAAGTTCGTTCACATCATTCGTCACCCGCGCGATGCGGCTCTGTCGATCGACATCAAGGTGGCGAAGCGCGACGCGCTGTACTGGGCGCACTCGCTGGGCTGGGGAATGCGCGTGTTGTACGCTTACGAAATACCCGAACTATGGAGCAAATTAGACTACATTTCGGAATCGGCAGATAACTATGCGCGTGGCCTGTTTAGCTGGATGTGCAGCATCCACGACGCGCAGACAACGGCGCCTACCCTACCCGATGGGTCTTACATGGAAGTGCGCTACGAAGACTTGATTCGGAACCCGGAGGAGACGATTACGGCTATGAATACGTTCACAGGGGAGCCGGTTTCCGAAGCCATGTTGACCTTCGCCAAAGAAAACTTGCACCAGAAATCGGTACAGAAGACGGACCCCAACCCCGAACTCACCCAGAATATCGTGGGCGACTTCGCTGTGAAACTCGGCTACGAGCTGTGATGCCGACCTGCACGAGATGGGGGTGTATCACGTGTTAGGTGTATACCGCTATGTCTATTCAATGCTATCGATTCGCCAGGTTACCACGCGATAGCGACGCGCTATGCTACGACGATTTGCAATACAAGGACATGAGCGGGCATGGTGCCTCGCGCTGCTGCTGCTGGTGACGTGGTTGGGGGCGCGCGGCCTGGGTGCCGATGACCTGTGGTTCGATGAGTACCGGACGATGTGGTACGCCGGGGCCGCCCAATATGGCCCGATTTCCCCGGCGGGCACGTGGGCGCGCGTCGCGGACAATGCCGTGCAGACACCCGGTTACTACCTGCTGCTGAACGGCTGGCATCGCATCGCGGGGGATAGCTTATTCGCGTTGCGGGCGGTGTCGTTGTTGGGCGGTGTGCTGGCAGTGGCGGTCGTTTACCGAGCGGGGGCGGAGATGCTCTCGCCGATGGCGGGCCTCGGCGCAGCGGTGACGCTGGGCGGTTCGGCGTTCTACGGAATTTACCTGCATGAGATGCGTACTTATACGCTCGTCGCATTGAGTGCAGCAGCGGCGGTGTGGCTGTACTGGCGGCTCATCAACGGCAAAGCCGACCGCCCCACCCAGGCCGGATTCTTCCTCGCGGTGTTGGCCGCGCCGTACACGCACTACTACGCGCTGCTCGTCCCGCTTACGATTGCGGCGTATCATCTGCTGTTTGTGCGGAAGGACCGCGCGTGGTGGCGCGCCCCTGCCTTGATGGCCGGAGCGGCGGTGCTGTTTCTGCCGTGGTTTGGGGTGATGCTGCGCGGCGCGAACGGCGTCCGCACCGATGCCGACCGCGTGATTTACGCGCTCTCGCCGGAGGCGCTGACGGTGGATGCGCTGGGGTTCTTCAGCAACGGGAATTTCGCGCTGCTGGCGGTGCTGGGCGTGTACGCCCTCACCTGGCGTAAGCGCGCCACATGGACGCTGTGGTTTTTTGCGCTGGGGGTGCTGGCGCTGGCGCTGGGGGTGAACTTCTGGTCGAAATCGCTGTCGCAGATTCGCTACGCGATGATGTGGTGGCCGGTGCTGGCGCTGGTGGCGGGCGTCGGTGTTGCGGCGATGGCGCGTGCGGGCATCAGCCCGACGATTGTGCTGGGGGTGTGGCTGGCGTGGGGTGTGGTCATCAACCTGGATGATGACTTTCTCACACGGGTGCAGCCTGCCGATTGGTACTTCGAGTGGACGGACCTCACCGAGGCGGTGTTGCCCTCTGCGCAACCCGATGACCGGGTGATCGTGCAACTGCCCCCAACGACCGGGCTTTTCGGGCATGCGCCGCTGGTCGACCACTATCTGTATGAGACGGGTGTTGAAGGTGCAGCCGTTGACTACCCGTTTGGGACGCCCGCTAGTGACTATGCGAATCGCTTACGCGATCAATTGGAAAAGGCGCCGAGGGTATGGCTCGCGCGTGATCCATCGCAGGTGCGTGGTGAGCAGCGCGCGGTGTTCGACGAGGCGTTGCGGGCCGAGGGCTACGCCGAATGCACCATGCCGGTTCGCGAGGATAAGCTGTGGCTGACGCTGTGGGCCGCACAGCCAGATGACTTCTCTGCGCGGTTTGGCCGGGATGACTTCAGTGTGATGGCGGCGGCGCTGCCCGATGTACCTGCCGAGACCGGTGATAGGCTGGCCGTGTCGATGGGGTGGCGGTATGTGGGTGAGGTTCCGGCGAACACGTACTCGTATGGGCTGCATGTGCTGGACGAAAACGGCGCGCTCGTTGCGCAGACCGATGCCGCCCTACCCGGGGACGGCTGCGAGTGGGCGACGGTCGATTTGGCGGCGGTGCCGCCCGGCGCGTACACCCTCAGTTTGGTGGTGTACGCATGGCAAACAGGTGACCTGCTGGACGAGCGAGCGATGCTGGGGTCGTTCGTGCGGCGGTAGCGCACCATTTTTCGGCTATCGATGTACCGGCGCGGCGGCCTGAGCATCCGCGTTGGGTGCAGGGCCAGCTACGCGGTCGATGCGTTTCCGAAGCTCGTCTGCGACGGGTTCGGCCCTTTCTTCGAGAATATTCGTGCGGTCGGTCGGCAGGTAGCACACATCGATTTCACCCTGCACGACGCCACGCCAGCCGTAGGTGGGGTCCTTCTCAGCGTCGGCGCCCTGTTTGGCGAGGCGAAGCAACGCGATGTCGCCGGGATACGTCGGCGGGATGTAGCGACGGCACAATCGTCCGAAATTTTTGAACCTGAGCTGGTCGAGATGATCGTGCATCGCGGGCGTTAGCGGCATATTCAGGTAAACGCGGATGCGAATCAGCAGCATTAAGGCAGACTTGTACAGCCTGTACAGCGGGCGATAAATCGACCGTCGCACCGAGTTGAGCCGATGTTTGCCCCCACGCCGCTTGGTGCCACGAAGCCCGCCCTCTGGTGAATCGGCGGGGAGCGCGCCTGCGATATTGCCCGTAAATAGCAGCGCGAGCAGGGCTACCTCGTGGCCGCTTTCGATCAAGCGGCGGCCCATCTCGTAGGCAATCAGTCCGCTGCCACAGAAGCCTCCGATCAGGTAAGGCCCTTCGGGCTGTGCTACGAGAATATCTTTCAGGTAGCGCTCGGCCATTTCCTCGACGCTGACGCCGAAATGCGGGCTGGTTTCTGCGACATCGGCCTGAATGCCATAGAATGGCTGATCCTCCCCGATATGCCGGGCCACGTCGCGGTAGTTGAGCACATGCCCATGATTGTTGTGGACGAAAATAATCGGCGGGCGCTGCGTGTCGCCACGGTTAATCTCGACGAGGGTCGAGGTGGCGCTCGCATCGATGTGCCAGCGAGAACGCTCGGCTTCGGCGCCTGTTGAAGCCTGGAATTCATCGGGGGTGCGCTCGGTTGGCCCGGTTGAAATGAAAGCCGCCAACTGCCGGATGGTCCGCATACGCAAAATTGTGGAGGCTTTCATGTCTGTGTGGTAGCGGTGGCGCAACTGCGACATCATCTGGATAACCTGGAGCGAGGTGCCGCCAAGGTCGAAGAAGTCATCGTCCAGGCCAATATCGGCGTGCCCCAGCAACCCCTGCCAGATGCGTAGCAGTTCTCGCTCATCGGCGGTTGCATCCGATGTGACGACCTGTGCCTCGGCGGGAGCTTCTGGCTTCATCGCTACGGCGGAAGGCTGTTCGCGCAGGTGGGCATACCGCTCGACCAGCGGTGTGGCGACGTCTTCCAGCCGTTGCTCGCCTTGATCGGGCAACTGATCCAGCAGGGCGCACAACTCCCCCAACACCGATTCGACAACAGCCAATTCGAAGCGGGTCTCGTCGAAGACGAGCGAGAAATCCAGCGCGGCGTCCTCACCGGCGATAGAAAACAGGGTGATCGGGAAGTTCGTGCGGGGCGGGGCGTCTACCAATTCGAGGTGGAAGCCTGCGTTGTTGCTCGCGATGGACGATTGATACAGAAAGAGCGTTTCGGTGATGCGCGTGTCCAGTTCGCTGAGGGACTGCAACTGCACCGGCGAGACAAAGTCGACGCCCTGAATATTTAACTGCTTGCGCTGGAGCGTCTGTAGCCATGTCGTCAGGGGCGTGTCCGGCGTCCAGGGGACGCGTACCGGCAGGTTGTTGATAAACGAGCCGATCATCGATTCGACGTGGGCGAGGTCCGGTGGTCGCCCGGCCACGGTTGTGCCCAACAAAAGGTCGCGCGCCGGATTCGACGGCATGTGCAACAGCGCCCATGCCCCGAACACAACCGTGCCCAAAGTGATGCGGTTGTCCGTGGCGAATCGCTGCAAGCGCGCTGTGGTATCGGCGCCGATGCTGGCGCGTAACTCGTGGTAGGACGGCGTTGCACTGGTGGGCTGGGCTGGCAGCAAGGGGGTGCTCTGCTCGATGCCCGCGAGTTCCTGACGCCAGAACCAATTCGCCTCGTCTGCATCTTGTTTTTGCAGCCAAGCGATATACGCGCGATAGGCAGGGGCACGTTCGGGTTGTGTGGGCACCGTATCGGCGGCGTACAGCGCCTGCACCTCATTCATGATGAGCGGGGTAGACCAGCGATCCATGATGAGGTGATGACTCGACCAGACGAAGTAGTACGCCGCGTCGCCCGTTTGCAACAGTGCGAGGCGCATCAACGGCGCTTTTTTCAGCGAGCGGCTTCGGTCAAGTTCTGCGGCGGCAAATGCGTCGAGTTGTGCCTCGACTTGGTTAGGGGGCAGGTGACGCCAGTCCTCGTGATGAACGACGACCTTGACCGTCTCGCGCACGACCTGGACGGGTTCGTCCAGGTTCTCCCACAGGAAAATCGTCCGCAGGGCCGTGTGGCGCGCGACGACGGTATTCCACGCCTGTTCGAAGCGCTGTATATCGAGGGCCTGCGGAATACGGTATACCGCCTGGTTGATCAACACATCGGAGCCAGCCCCCGGTGTCGCATTCAGCAGCATCAGCTCCTGCATGGGGGAAAGCGGGTAAATGTCGGCAACGTTCTTCAAACCAAGTAACCTTTAACAATGGAGTTATTCGTCGAGATCATCGAGCAGGCTGGCGATCTGAGATAGGTTATCATCATCCAGGGTGGCCAGCGAAAAATCGGATGGAGAGTAGCCGCCAGCATCGGGCGCGGTGCAGTGTTCGATTAAGGCTTGTAGGTGATGTATGTATCGGTCGGCAAGTTGCTCGACGCGTGCTGGACGGTAGCGGTCTCGGTTAAAGCGCCAGGCAAAGTGCAACCCCCCCCCGCGCACGAAACAGTTGAGTTCGAGGCGATAGAGCTGGCGGTCGGCGGGGTGGCGCTCCTGCCCGGCGCGGTCCGCCACCACTTCGAACGGGCTGTCTGCTCGTTGGGCGTCATCTAAATGGCCCAGGTAGTTGAACAGAAACTCCGGTTCCGGGTAGCGTGGCGAATTGGCGCTGGCCGAGCGCCCGGCGTCGGTGTAACGCAGCAGCCCATAGCCTACACCACGCCAGGGCACACCACGGACCTGTTCCTTCACCGATAGAATCTGTTTTCCAGGGTCGGCGTTCGCCGGCAGATGGAGAACCAGCGGATAGGTACTGGTAAACCACCCGACCGTGCGCAGCAGGTCGATGTCGTCGGCGAGCGGCTCGCGCCCGTGCCCTTCGAGCATGAGGGCGTGGCTGGCCCCGCCGAGCCACTCGTGCAGCGTCCAGGCGAGGGCCGTCAACAGGTTCTCGTCGACCCGTGTATGGTAAACACCGGGGACGTCCTCCAGCAAGGTGTGTGTATCGGCCTTGGGCAGCACGCGCCTGACGACCTCGCCAGTTGCGACGGCATCGTGTGCGGCCTCATCGGGGAAATCTGCCGGGAGCCGCTCCATTTTCTGGTATCGCTCGTGGCTCCAGTACGATGCGGCCTCACTGGCGGCTGCCACTGCCCCTTCACCCGATAAGTACTCGCTCCACGCCTGTACCGAGGCGGTTTTGGCGGGCAGGTCGAGCGATTGACCTGCCACGGCCTGCCCGTAGCACATCTGGAAATCCTCCAGGATGATGCCCCACGATACCGCATCGACGACCAGATGATGCGCGATCAGCGCCAGCCACCCCGGCTCATCGCTGCGGGGCGAGCGAACCCACAGAAAATGAAACAGCCCCCCCCGCGCAAGGTCGAAGCTTCGGTGCACCGGATCGCAATGGCGTTCGATGGCCGTTGCCGGAACTGCGGTCGTCTCGACCTCGACGATGGTCAGCGGGAGTTTAACTGGCATGGGCAAGAATTCCTGCTGCCAGCCGGTGCCCTCACGCACGAAGCGCGTGCGTAGTGCGTCGTGGTGGCGCAGGATATGCTCGGCAGCGGCGCGTAAGGCGGCATCGTCGATAGGGTTGCGGCTTCGCAGTAGCATCGTCTGATTCCACTGGTGCGGGTGATTGAGGCCCTGGCTGAAGAACCACCCTTGAATTGGCGTTAGGGGGACTGTCCCAACAACGAGGCCATGTTGCTGGGCGGCTGTCGCCTCGTCGATGGACTGGATAACCGCTGCCAGTTCGGCGATGGTCGGATGATCGAACAGATCGTTGGGCCGGAAGGTGTAGCCTGCACGGCGGGCACGGGCTGCAATTTGAATACTGAGAAGCGAGTCGCCGCCGATCTCGAAGAAATTATCATGAACCCCAACCGCACCCTTTTTGAGCACCGTCGCCCAGATTTCGGCGAGGGTTTGCTCGGTGGGGGTGACCGCCGCCACGAACCCAACGTCGGATGAGTCGGTGGGGGTTGGTGGTGGGAGGGCGCGGCGGTCCACCTTGCCCGTTGCGGTGCGCGGAAAGTCGTCTAACACGACGATGATGGACGGCACCATGTAATCTGGGAGGTGGGCGCGCAGGTACCCCCGCAGGTCGCTGTCGTCGATGTGTGTGCCTGGGCCAGGGCGCACATAGCCGATAAGCTGGGTCGGTGCTGCGTTTTGTGGCTGCAACTGTGCATCGGTGACGACTACGGCTTCCAGCACGGCGGGGTGCTGCGACAGCCGCGCCTCGATCTCCCCCAGTTCGACGCGAAAACCGCGTACCTTCACCTGAAAATCGGCCCGCCCGAGGAACTCGATGTTGGCGTCAGGCAAATAACGGACGCGGTCGCCTGTGCGGTAGAGGCGCTCTGTGGTGCTATCGGCAAAGGTGTGTGTGATGAAGCGTTCGGCAGTCAGGTCGGGGCGGTCGAAGTACCCCAACGCGACGCCCTCGCCGGCAATGTACAACTCACCCGGCACCCCAACCGGCACGGGACGGCGGGCGGCATCGAGGATATAGGCCCGCATATTGGGGATAGGCCGCCCGATCGGCACGGTGGTGGTCGCGTCATCTTGCGGGACGCGGTACACGATGCTCCACACCGTGCCTTCGGTGGGGCCATACTCGTTGTAGAGATGCGCAGTCGGCAACTGTGCGTGATGCGCCGTGACCAGCGAGGGCGGGCACGCCTCGCCTGCGACCATCACGACACGGAGACTGGCCAGCGCAGTCGGCTGTGCGAATTCGAGAATGAGTTGGTAGAGCGAGGGCACACACAACAGATGGCTGATTTTGTGCTGTGCGACCAGCGCCTCGATGGCGGCGATGTCCTGTTCGATGCGGTTGGGGGGGATGACCAAGGCAGCGCCGCTGCACAGGGTCCAAAAGATGCCGACGAGCGAGCTATCGAAGGCGTATGACGAGAGCAGCAGAAAGCTGCTGAACGGTTCGTCGTAGACCGTTTCGCGCGCCGTGGTGGAGTGCACGAGTTGGCGATGCGTGACCTCGACGCCCTTCGGCTGCCCGGTAGAGCCGGAGGTGTAGATGATGTAGGCCCGCTGTTGGGGCGAGAAGGCAACGTTGGGGTCGGTGGTGGGCATCGTCGCGATTGCCGACATGCGAATGACTGCATGGTCGATGTCGGTTGCTGGCACCGTGGCTGCGTCGGTTACAAGTAGGACGCGGCTGTGTGCATTCGATAGGTCATCCAACACAAACGCGATCCGCTCGGCGGGATATGCTGGGTCGAGGGGAACGTAGGCCCCACCTGCTTTGAGGACCCCCAGAATGCCGACGATCATATCGGTGGTGCGGTTTAGCAGCAGCGCCACCGGTTCGCCGGGTGCAAGGCCCTCGCGCCGAAGAGCCTGAGCGAGTTGATTGGCACGCTGGTTGAGGTCGGCGTAGGTGAGGGTCGCATCGTCGGCGATGACGGCAGGTGCATCGGGCGCGGTGGATACGTGCGATTCGATTAGATGGTGGATGCCGTGCTCTCGGGGGAAGTCGGTAGCGGTGGCATTCCAGTCGATCAGCAGCCGGTGGCGCTCATCGGGCGGTAGCAGGTCGATGGTGCCGATTGGGGTCGTGGGGAATTCGACCATGGCGCGCAAAATCGTCGTGAAGTGCGTCATGATCTGCTGGACCATGCCGGTGGCGTAGTGCTCGCGGTCGTAGATCATGATGATCTCGATTTCGTCGCCGGGCAGGACGATCATCGCGAGCGGGAAATTGCTCTGCTCGCGGTGCTGAACATCGCGCAGGGTAAGGTCAGTTGCACCAGAGGTTTGGACGTCGGCAACAGGATAATTTTCGATCACCAGAATCGTATCGAATAGATTTTGCCCGGGCGGCAGGTCGCTCCAACGTTGAACCTGTGTTAACGGCGTGTGCTCGAACTCACGCATCGCAGCAGCGCGCTGTTGAATCGTGTGAAGATAGTCGGTCACGGTTACATCATCGGTGACTGTGGCGCGCAGCGGCAGCGTGTTGATAAACAGGCCGATCATTTCCTCAGCGCCCGCGAGATCGGGTGGCCGCCCGGACACGGTTAGCCCGAACGCCACATCGTCTCGCCCACTGTAGCGCGACAGCAACAGCCCCCATGCCCCTTGCAGCATAGTCCCGAGCGTAAGCCGTTGGGCCTGTGCAAACGCACCGAGTTGCTGCGTGACCTCGGGGGACAACCGCTGCTCGAACTGCTGGTAGCCCGCTTCGCGGTGGGGGTTGGGCAACTGCAATTGCACTGGCTCGTCGTAGCCAGCAAGGGCCTCGCGCCAGTAGTGTTCGGCAGCGACCATGTCCTGTTGCTGTTGCCAGCGGATGTAGCCTACGAACTGCGGCGTGTGGGTCGGTGGGGCGGGCGGTTGCTGATCCTTTTTCAGCGCGGCGTAGGTGTCGAAGACCTCGCCCAGGATGCGATACGTCGACCAACCATCGAACACCAGATGGTGGCTGGTCCACAGGAAACGCGTGCGTTGCGGCGTGAGTTGTGCGAGCCAGAAGCGCATCAGCGGTGCTTTGGTAATGTCGAACCCTGCGGCGCGATCTTGCCGGAGTTTGGCGGCGAACTGGGTTTGCTGCTGTTCGGGCGACAAGGCTCGCCAGTCTTCGGTTACCCAGGGGAGGGTTACCGTATGGCGTACGATCTGTAGGGGTCGCTCGCGTCCTTCCCAGGTGAACAGGGTGCGTAGCACATCGTGGCGGGCGGTGACGTGCTCCCAGGCCTGCCGAAATGCGGCGATGTCCAGGTGACCATCGAGGAGGGTGGTGACCTGGTTGACGTATACCCCGGGTGTGGGCGCATTGATCGTATGAAACAGCAAGCCCTCCTGCATGGGAGAGAGCGGATAGATATTGGCGATGTTGCCCTTGCTCATTTAGTCCTCTCCAAATTCTGCAAAGATGTCATCGAGGTCATCCTGGGCAAGGTGGGCATCGGCAAAGTCCGACGGTGTGAACTGCACCGAGGCCTGTTCCGTGCAGTGGGCGATCAGTGCTCGAAGGTGCACGCTCAACCGGTTGGCAAGGCGCTCTACCGTCGTGGTGTTATGCAGAGACGGGCTGTAGGTCCACTCCACTGCTAAGGCACGGTCGGCTATGGTGATATTCACCTCAAGCGAATAGGGCCGCTTCCCCGCTGGGCTGCGAGACAACATCAGGGGCGACATATCTGCAAACCAGGCTAGCCCGGCGTCGCCAGGATGCGACGCGCCCAGGAAGTTGAACAGCACCTCTGCCGATGTCGTCGCTGCCTGCGCTTCGGGCGTGGTGAGATACCGTCGCACGCCGTGAGCCAGCCCGTTGTAGGGTGCGGTGTGCAGCATCTCCTTCGTCTGGCGGATGGCCTCACCGGGGTCGTCGTAATGGCGAAGCACGACAGGATGCAGCGAGGTAAACCACCCTACCGTGCGCGAAAGGTCCAACGTCTCGTCGATGTCCTCGCGCCCGTGCCCTTCCACATCGACGACAACCGTCTCGCGCCCGGCCCACTCGGTGAGGGTTTGGCCAAGCGCCGCCAGCAGCAGATCGTTGGTGGACGTGTTATAGGCCCGGTGCGCGTCTCGCAGAAGGTGGTCGGTTTCGTGCGGGGCCAGCCCGGCCAGAACGACGGCGCTAGTCGAAACAAGATTGGCACCGTCGGCATGGTCGTATGGCAGCGAGGGCGCTACCGCCCGGTCTCGTGGAGCCTGTGTTGCGAGGTCGTCGGCGGTGCGTTGGAGGGTGGCCGCCCACTGGCGATAGCTGGTCGTCTTCGGTGGCAACTGGATCGCTTCACCCAGGCGACTTTGTTCATAGGCGGTGTGGAGGTCTTCCAGCAGCGGCCCCCAGGAGAGGGCGTCGATTGCAAGGTGATGGACCGTGATGACCAGCGTCGGCGGTTTTTCTGCCTCGTCCACGACGACAACTGCCTCTAGCAGGCGGCCCTCTTCGATATTCAGGCGCGTTTGGATGGCCTCGGTAGCCGGTGCCAGCGGCTCGACGATAACGTCCAGGGTAGGCTGAACGCCCTCTCGCTGGATTGTCTGATCCCACGTGGCGTCGGTTTGGGTAAAGCGGGCGCGCAGCATATCGTGATGGTCGATGACGGCGGCGAAAGCGTCGCGCAGGGCGTCGTGGTCCCAGTCGGGTTCCAGGGAGAGGCTCATCGTCTGGTTCCAGTGCGAGGGGTTCGCAACCTGTCGTTCGAAGAACCAGTGCTGGATGGGTGTTAGGGGCACCGGGCCGGTGATATGGACATCGGCATCTGCCGAATCTTCGACACGGCGGGCGACTGCGGCGAGTTTCGCAATGGTTTGGTGCTTGAAGACCTCGTTCGCCTTGAGTGCGATGCCAACCCGGCGCGCACGGGCAATAACCTGGAAGTTGGTCATCGAGTTGCCGCCCACTTCGAAGAAGTTATCGTGGATGCCGATGCGCTCGATCCCAAGTACATCTGACCAGATGCGCGCCAGAACAACCTCTGTGTCTGTGGTGGGCGGCATGTAAGCCGCGTCGAGGTTGGGGCGTTCGTTGCCCGGTAGCGGCAGCGCTTGCCGATCGATTTTGCCATTTGTCGTCAGCGGCAGTTCATCGAGCTGAATGAAATGGTCGGGGATCATGTAGTCGGGTACGGTGGTGGCCATGTGCGCCCGTAAGTCTCCGGTCGTGATCTGCCGTGTAGACACATAGTAGGCCGCGAGGCGCGTTTCGCTTACCGCGTCGTCGTCTGCGGTGTAGCCGATCTCGGCAAGGACGTCGGCCACGAAATCCTCGTCGATCTCGTCGTCGAGTTCGGCCATCGCTGCGGCGCGCGTTTTGTGGCCCAGCCGAACATCCCAACTATAGGGCAGGGCGTAGTTGTGGTAGCCCATGCGCTTGCGATGAATGTAAATGCCGATGTCGTTGATGGTGCAATTGGTCGAGCGCCCGGTGTCCGACGGGCGATGCCAGGGTGTGTTGGCCTCCATGAAATCGTAGATTTCGGCCAGCCCTACCTGGCTGTAGCGGTAGAAATCGACGATGTGTATTTGCTCGAAAATGGTGTCGTCTTCGAATAGTGTGGTGTCGATATGCTGGTTGACCGCATCGGGCAGCCGATGATAGACCTTGCGCGCCTCGATGATGGCCTGGTCGAATTGCTGTGGGGCGAATACGTCGTTCAGGAAGACATCGGATGAGAGGCGGGTTTCGAAGAACTGACCACGCGACAAGCCGGTGAAGATGTAGCGAATGCCCTGCTCGTGGGCCAGCTTCATGCTTAGTGTGTAGATCGTCTTAAAGCAGCCATTGCACACATTGCTGAACCGCCGCAGGCTATCGACGAATATGGCGTGCATGGCCGGGGTTTCCCCGTAGATGTGGTCGATACCGAGATGCTCGACAACGCGTGCGATGTTGCCCTTCGCTTGGTCCGATATGTAGCCGTTATCGAGCGTAAAGGCCAGCACCTTAAGCCCCATCCCCACCAACTGATACAGCATATAGGTGCTATCCTTGCCGCCGCTAACCAGGACCAGTGCGTCGTACTCGCCGCTGCGGGTGGCCTTCGCCTGCTCGGCGATTTCGATTAGGTCGTCGTAAGGGCGGAAGAACGCAGCGACTTTGTCGCGGTAGGTATCGAAGTCGCGGCACAAATTGCACACCCCCATTTCGTCGAACGACACATTAGGGTAGGTCGTGGGGAGTCCGCAGCGTGTGCAGTGGGCGGTTGGTTCCGAGGCGATGCCCGGCGTACGTCGCTCGACAACCTGCACCGTGCACTGCGCAATCGATGGATGAGCCAGCAGCGCACTTTCCACCTCGCCAAGTTCGATGCGGGCGCTGCCAACCTTGACCTGCGCGTCTCGTCGCCCCAGGAACTGAAGGGTGCCATCCGGGAGCCACCGAGCAAGATCACCGGTGCGATACATGGTGGTACCGGATTCGAACGGATTTGGCAAAAACCGCTCCGTCGTCAGTGCGGGACGGTTGAGGTACGCCTGGGCGATGCCGACCCCACCGATGTACAGCTCGCCAATCACACCGGTGGGTACAGGCGTTTGATACGCGTCTAGCAGGTAGATGCGCTTGTTTGCACCCGGCTTGCCGATGGGCACCGACCCATGCGTATCCGACAGCGGGTCGTAGCGGTGGACCATCGACCCCACGACCGCTTCGGTGGGGCCGTATTCGTTGTATATTTCGATTTGGCCGCCGTACCGTGCCCGAAAGTCGCGCACGAGCGATGTTTTGAGGTCTTCGCCGCCCAGGATGAGCCGCTTGATACGCGACAGTTTCAGGTCGGCATTGTTGAGCAAGGCGAGGTGTGCCGGGGTTAGTTTGACGACATCGACGCGGTCGTCTGCAAACACGTCGATGATGACCATCCCTTTGTTGTCGGTCGCCTCTGTATAGACCACAACCTCACCGCCCGTCAGGAGCGGCACATACAGCGATGTGACCGTGAGATCGAAGGCCAACGACGAATAAAGCGGGAACGAGGTCGGCTGTCCATCGGTGTATTGGTCTTTTGCCCACCACAGGTAATTCAGCAGCCCGCGATGGTCGATGATGGCCCCCTTGGGCTTGCCAGTGGAACCGGACGTGTACATGATGTAGGCCACATCATCGGGTTGGGGCTGTAGCCGGTTTTTCATCGGTGCGGACAGTGCGGACAGTGCCGACGATGCGGCTGACGGCGCTTCGGCTAGTATGTCGTCGATTGCGTCAGTAGGAATGTCCATCTCGGAAAAACGCGCCTTCAGGTCACTGTGTGTGAGTAGCCGCAGCGCGTTGTTGCCCACCGCTATATCCGAAAGAATATCGTGCAGCCGTTGGTCGGGGTCGCGTGGAGACAACGGCACGTAGGCCGCCCCAGCGCGCAGCACACCGAGAAGCGCAGGCAGCATCTCGGCGGTGTGGCCGATGCACACGGCTACCACGCTTGCGGGGCCGATGCCCGCTGTTCGTAGCGCAGCCGCAACCTGTTTCGACTGTTGCTGGAGTTGGGCGTAGGACAGCGTTTTTTCTCCGAAGCGGAGGGCGGTGTGGTGCGGGGTGGCGTCGACCTGTGCGTCGAACATGGAGACGACCGTTTCGTGCTGGGGGAATGGTGTGTCGGTTGCATTGAATGTGCTGAGGAACTGGTGTTCTTCCACCGAAGATAGCAGATTGCAGCGATAGATGGGTGTATCGGGGTTGTGGAGCAGGGTGTCGATCACCCGCAGGAAATGATCGACCGCCATTTCACTCGTGTGATCGTCGAACACACTGCGGTTCAAGTCGAAGTGCAGGGTGTACTCACCCGTTCCGTTCAAATCGGTGACCTGTAAGCGGAGTGTGTGCTCGCTGTCGGCGTACCCGGTATGGAGCCAATCGACCGAGACGGGGATTTCGCCGAAATCGGGGTAGGTGAGGTTGATGAAATTGAGCACCACTTCGTATTGGCGGCTGCGTTGTACGTCGGTAATGCCGGGCTGCACATACTGAAGCGCCGCGAATGTTCGGTTGGCGATTTCGGGCACCAGGTCTCGAAGCGCGTGGTTCTGATCGATGTCGACGGTGATGACGCCCATTTCGATGAATAAGCCGGGGGTCGCCTGAAACGACGCCGTTGCCCGGTTTTGGAGCGGCAGCCCAATCGGGACGCGCTGCGCGCCGGTCACACGGGCGAGCCACACCGCATAGATCGCCAGTAGCAGGTTCATCACGGAGAGGTCTGCGGTGAGGCTGCGGAAACCCCGCGTGGCAGCGAGGTCGCGCAGCCGGGTGGAGCGGGCGGCACCGAGGTGCAACGTGGACCGCTTCATCGTGGGGCGTTTCGCGTAACCCTGACGCCCGTAGAAGTCGAGCGCTTCGGTATCTGTGGGCACGGCATCGCGCCAATATGCGACCGCTTCGGCAAACGCGTCTGTCTGCTGGTGCGCCTGCTCGTAAGCGACATAATCTGCGAAGGCGGTTGCAGGCGCGGGCTGCGACGGGGTATCGAGATGCGAGTACAGGTCGGCCATTCGATTGTAGAGCACGTGGAAACCGGCAGCATCGGCGATGATGTGATGCTGACTGAGGTACCACACGACACGATCGGCGGATAGCTGCACGAGGGCGCTGTCGTACAGGCACGCATCGAGCGTGAATACGTGCGTCAGGCGGTCTTGCAGCCAACTGTCGTAGGCTGCCTGGGGGTCGGCGAGGTGGTCGAACCGCACCCACTCAAGCTCGGCGGGGGGCGTGCCTAAAACCAGACGATGCGGCATGCCATCGCGCTCGATCACGACGGTACGCATGGCATCAGCTTCCATTACTAGCCGCTGGAAAGCGCGTTGGAACCGATCTACATCGATGCTGCTGTGGAATGTGAAGGTTTGCACCATGTTATACAGTGGCACATCCGGGTTTTGCTGCTGCCCAAGCCACATCAGTAGCTGATAATTGGTCAGGTTCGATTGGCTTACGTTCTCGGATAGATACGAGTCTGTTTGAGTCATCATAGGTTCCTGCATTATCGCTACCGTTACTGTCTCGTCTTTGGTCTCCGTACGTACACACCGCGACGGGTGGGAGCGTGGGCAACGTCGGACGGCGCGCTACCCGCATTGCGCGGCACGCATGCCACGCCATCGCTCATCGACCGTGGGCGGTTATAGGCTTACGCCCCGGCTCGCTGCGAATCGAGGTAGGCGGCCAGCGCGTTGATGGAGGCAAAGTTCTCCAGAATAATGTCCTCTGGCGGAATGGTAACCCCAAGCTGCTGTTTGACGAAGGTGACCAGCCGCATCAGGCCGAGTGAGTTCACCAGCCCACTCATGACGAGGTCGTCATCCCAATCTACCGTCACGCCCTCGGCGAGCAGTTCCATCTCGATATACTGCTTGATCTGTTCACGCTCGGTCATCGCTCACTACTCCCTACTCACTATTATTCAATATTCGATTGCTGCTGAAACTGGCGTTGGAGCGCTTTGCGGTCCACCTTACCGGCGGAAGTGCGCGGTAACGCCTGGACGAAAACAATGCGGTCGGGGACGGCGTAGTGTGGCAGGTGGCTTTGCAGATGGGCCTTCAGCGCGCCGGCCTCGCCCGTGTGCCCCCCCACCAAAACGACCGCCGCGCAAAGTTCGTCCGCCTGTTCGCCCCGGGTTACAAACCCAGCCCCGGCCTCGACGACCGGGTGGCCACCCAGTACGCGGTCGATCTCTGGCAGTTCGATGCGGAATCCACGGACCTTCACCTGGTGATCTTTGCGGCCCATAAAGTACAGCAGGCCGTCATCGCCCGTGCGCACCAGGTCACCCGTGCGGAAGTAAGTCGCCGAGAACCCACCCGCGAGAGCCTGGTAGTAGAACACGCGCTCGTTGAGGTCGGGGCGGTTCCAGTAGCCGCGCATCATGGTTGGCGTGCGAACGAGCAGTTCCCCGACCGCCCCGGCTGCGGGTGGCTGGTCCTCATCATCGACCACCAACCCATCGGCATTGTCCCAGATGTCGCCCAGGGGTACATCGGAAAAATCGTCGGGCCAAGCTGCGGGTGCGGGGATATTGTAGACGGTGCACTGGTTGACCTCGGCAGGGCCATAGACATTGCTGAACCGTACCCACGGCAGTCGGTTCAGCAGCGCCCGCAGGTGATCGACCGGGAACGGCTCGCCGCCGTATAACACCCACCGCAGCGAAGACCAATCGCGATCATCGAGCGCGCCATTCAGCAGCATCTGCGAAAGCGCAAACGGCACCGAATACCACACCGTCAGGCGCTCATCCTGTACCAACCGGGAAAGCTCCGCCGGGAACAGCATGTGCGATTCTGGGATAATCACGGTAGTTGTGCCGCAGTACGGCCCGGTGAGGTAGTCGAAGGTAGACATGTCGAAGTGCAGGGCCGGATGATTGCTCAGACGATCCTCGTGCCGGATGTCGTAGGTCGCGGCGGACATGCGCACATAGCTGAGGCCGCTGTAGTGGGTGTGCATGATGCCCTTGGGCGCACCCGTTGTGCCAGAGGTATACATGATGTAGGCGAGGTCGTGTTCCATCACACGTACAGCCGGTGGCTGAGGCGGGAACTCGGCCACGTCGTCCCAGCTAAACGTCCGCACCCCGTCGACCGATGCCCCGCCCGAGAGGCCGACGAGGAATTTCAACGATGCGGCCTCCTCGGCAACATCGGCCAGGATGGCGGCCTTGTCATCCTGCGAGATCACACCGTGCATGTCGCAGTCTTGGATGATGCCGACCAACCGCGCGGCAGGCGAGCGCGGGTCCAGCGGTACATAGGCGGCCCCTGCCCGCAAAACCCCGTAGATGGCGACGACCGTCTCCAGGCTTTTGTTCAGGAAAACGCCGATACGGTCGCCACGCCGCACGCCCTGGTCGTGCAGGAGTCGTGCCAACTGCGCGGAGCGCTGCGCGAGGCCCGCATAGGTAAGCCCAATCCCCCGAAAGCGCATCGCCTCGTGGGCGGGGTAGCGTGTGGCAGATTCGTCCACACTGTGATGCAGCAGATACCTCACAACCCGAGTAGCCCCGCAATCAGATTCCGCTGAATATCCGAAGTGCCGGAGTAGATGACCCCGCCCAGGGCATCGCGGAGGTCTCGCTCGACGCCGTTTACCGTGAGGTAGCCGCGCCCGCCATGTGTGCGGATGGCGTCGATACTGTTTTCAACAAATAGCTCGCTCAGCACGAGCTTGGCCATGGCGGCTTCCATCATGGCATCCTCGCCCTGGTCGACCTTCCACGCCGCGTTGTACAGAAAGTGACGGGCTGTTTCAAGGCGGACTTTCATCTCTGCGATGCGATGGGACACCGCCTGATGTTTACCGATGGATTGGCCGCCCAGTTTGCGGCTGTTGGCGTAGGCGATGGTCTCCTCAAGCTGGCGCGCCATCCGCCCGACATGGCTGCTGAAGATAAAGCTGCGCTCGTACACCATCGACGCGTTGAAAACGCTTGCTCCGGCGCCCTCATTCGCCAACCGGCAGTCTTCCGAGACGAACACATCCTCCAGCTGCACCCGACCAAGTGGCCCCGTGCGCAGGCCCATCTTCTCATCGGCTTCACCCAGCCGAACCCCGTCCAGGGTCGCATCGACAAGAAATGCGGTGACGCCCCAACGGCCCAGGTCCGGTTTCACAGTTGCGAACACCAGAACCAGGTCGGCGATTGGCCCCAGCCCGATGTATACCTTTTCGCCGTTGAGCCGGTAGCCGCCATCGACGGGCGTGGCGGTTGTGGCGAGATTGAACGCATCTGAGCCAGAACCGACTTCGGTCATCCCATGGGCACCCTTGAGTGTGCCGTCGATGAGGCGCGGCAGGTAGTTCTGCTTTTGTGCCTCGGTGCCGAAGCGAAGGATCGGCTCCTGTACGGCCCACATCTGCCCGTTGACGGCGAGCGTGAGGCCGTTATCTGGGCAGCCGTAGCCCAGCGCCTCCAGCGCGTGGATGGTCGTCACCATATCGTAGCCGCTGCCGCCATACGCCTGGGGGACGTACAGCCCGAAAATCCCCTTCGTGGCGCAGCGCTGCCAGTTCTCCTCGGAGAAATGCTCGTCGCGGTCCCGCTCGACCAGATCGGTTTGCAGGTCGGTACGGGCAAAATCATACAGGTCATCCCAAAGCGCCGTTTGGGCTTCTGTCCAGCCAAATTCCATTAGTTTTCCTCCCCAACAAGGCAACCCGCATCAGCACGCAGCCGGGCATCATCGGGTGCATAGAAACAATCGTAAACGGCATCTGCAAAAAGGGCATGCCCATCCTCGGTAAGATGCCCCGTTCCCTCTCGGAAGTACAGCGCCTGGATGTCGGACGGAGCCAGCCCCTGTGTTTGCATGTAGGCGCCCATCGCCAGGAACGGTATGTCGTAGTCGGCAACTATCGATTGTAGCTCACGCTCCGGCTGAAACAGGTCGTACCCATTCATGACGGGTGTCCACCCGTCGGCATCTGCGTCGTCGTAAAAGTAAGCGGGGTAATAGGGTATCGTGACGAGACGCACCGATACGTTCAAATCGCGCATGTGGTCGATATAAGCCTGTAGCTGCGCGCGTGCAATCGCCACCGACTGCTCTCCCTGTTCGTTCAGCGGTACCTCGAACATGAACCCGGCTGGCCCGAAGGGCTGGTCCTCAGTTGCTTGCTCGATGTTCAGCGGGATGTCTGGGTGGGCAATGTCGAAATAATCTGCTGCGGCCTCGCCCCCAAACATATTGATGAGCAACAGATTGCTGCCTATCGTCCGCCAGAAGTTAGGCCGTTCGTGCCCTTTGATGATGATATGCGCAAGGGTGTGCCACGTATCGTGGTCTGCTTCAACGATTTCGGGGGCACCCTCGTCGTTGATCATCACGCGAGGCAACTTCCCCGGTTCGTCGCCATATACCACCTGGAAGTCGTTGGCGATGTGGAAGAAGACAATGCTCTCGTTCGGTTCCAGCGGCTCCCACAGGTATTGCGCCATCAGCGGATTCAAGAACTGCGTCGAGCCGTATCCCATCAACCCCTGTGCCATCACCTCCGTCGATGTGGCACCGACTTCATTTAACTTTGCCTGTAACTGCATCCCCAAATGCGCCGACTTCGGCACTTGCAACGCCTCCACGAATGTATCGCCATTGAGCAAGATTCGGCGTGACCCGTCGAGAAGTTGGAAGTCGGGGTAGTACCAGCCGAACTGGTTCGTTAGGCCGCTGCCGGTGCCCTCATCGGCCTGGTACACCCGCCCGTACGGAACCGTGATGCCGGTAAGGTTTTGTGTCGGTAGCTGCCCTGCCACCGCCAGCCCCTGCAACAGCAGTTCGGCGCCGAGCACCAACCCGACCCCTGCGAGCACGCCCTTCCGCCATGTCTGGGAGGGCGCATCGGGGAGGGGCTTTGCGAAGAGTACCAGGACACTGAACAGAAGCACTAGCACAAGGTACGCCCCCTGTAGCACTTGAAACTGCACCAGAAACTGGGCGAAGCGCGGGTTACCCGTAGCTAGCCAGATAAACACCCCTGTCCATACCCATACGAGCAGAAACAGCAGCGGCATCCGCTGAAAAAACGCGATCACATGGCGGGCACCTTCGAGGGCACGCAGCGACGAAAACAGCCAGAACCAGAACACAAACCCGAGCGAATAGACCACAATAATTGCAAAATAGGGAACCGAGTATTGGCCAAAAACGACCTGATTCGTTTCGCTCTGGTAGGCAATGAGGTTGACCCAGCCCGCCGTCCAGGCGAAGATGGCGATCGTGTAGGCGATCAGGTATTCGGCATGGTCCAGCCAGGGCGCCAGGCGCTCTTCGAGGGTTTTGGGTGTTCCCGTCGCTTCATTCTGTTGAGAACTCATCGGTATCGACATCGTGTTGTGCTTGCTCCAGATTGGTAAGCGTTGTGATGTGTTAGGGGAGTAAAAACCAGTAAGTCTCCCGCGTTAACACCTATACCAGGACGTTACATGACTTGCTCGGGCCATGATTCACGGATTCCAGGATGTGTATCGATTGCCCTGCCCCGCGAAGCCGAATCGCGTGAATTGGTGCCCGTGCCGATTATACATATTCGAGTAGTACATCGGTTGATAGAAAATGGGAGGTTGGAGCTGCTGGCATGCTAAATCTTCGGCTTATACCGAACGATTATCGATGCCACCGCCGCGCTCACCTCAGGCTTCTGCGCGTAAACCGATGCCCCCCGGCTTTTGGTCAACAGGTGGAGATATCATGTTGTACAATCGTCTGCGCTTTCGGCACGAACGAGGCCAACGGGTTCGAATGTTGGGTGTATTGGGTGATGGATCGTCAACGTAGATGTGGCTCTCGTGCGCCCCGTTGTTATAGCAGACGCCCCCCCCGTGCGCAACGCTATCATGAACTTGTTGTCCATTAAATTGGCCCTGTAACAGATTTTTATGTCATTATCGCTGATATCGGTTCGGATCGTAAGAAGGTTATGTCGATTTAGGGTATTTGGGTGTTTCGCCACGCGCTTCGGCGTAACCGTGCGGCCACAAAGAATGCGCGCGCGGGCATCGATAGCGCCTGGCACAAGCTAGCGTTGTGCAAACCGCTCGATGACCGATTGAACGCCCTCTTTTATGATAACGATCGTTTCGAAGCTTTGGTTTTCCCCGGTTGCAATGTGATGGGACTTCTTAAACGACCTTCGGGCGGTGGTTCGCAACCGTTGTGGCTACAAACGCGGGGAGGCCCGGTTTGGTCTGCGGTTCGCGGGGGGGGGGTTAAGGTCGGGGGGGGCCGGCGCGTAGGGGCTGGGCCCGCACCCGTAGG
>CAYSVE010000002.1:28808-49035 GCA_964434365.1 uncultured Anaerolineaceae bacterium
CCCCCCCCCCCCCCCCCCCCCCCGCCCCCGCCGGCCCCCCGGCCGCCCCCGCGCCCGCAAAGGCAGGGGCGGCCTGCGCCTAAGCGCAGTGCCAGCAACCCTAGTGGCAGCAGTGCCGCCAGCGTAAACGCGATGCTGAAGGTCGGCAGTTGATAGGCCATCAGCGCAAGGGTGCCCAACCACACGACATTGATCATGGTGATGCCGACGGTCACCTTCAGGTGGCTATCGTAGCGAATGGTGGCGTGCTGGTAGGCGTGGCTGCGATGTGCTTCGTACCACTTGTCGCCGCGCAGCACCCGCCGGGCGAGGGTCACGGTGGTATCCACGACAAAAACACCCAGCAGAATTAGCCACGGCCACAGCGGCATCCCCTGATGTGCGCTGGCAATCGCACAGGTGGCGATGACAAACCCCAGGAAGCCGCTGCCGACATCGCCCATAAAGATTTTGGCCGGCGGCCAGTTCCACATCAAAAAGCCGAGGACGGCGGCGGCTAGCACACACAGGACCACGGCGATGTTGGGCGCAGCCGTGAAGGCCAACACGGCGACGATAAGCCCAACGCTGAGGGTTTCGGCCCCGGCAATGCCATCGATGCCATCCATAAAGTTGTACAGGTTTATCATCCACACGATGCCGATGACGGCGATGGCGTGGCCGAACCACCCCCACGCCCATGTTGCAAAGCCGAGGTCTAGCGGGGGCATGCCCCCCAACAGGATGACGGCCCACAGGGCCGCGACAAAATGTACCCCGGAGCGAACCGACGCCCGCACATGGGCACGGTCATCGAGGAAGCCTACCCCGGCGACTAACAGCCCGCCGCCGGTGAGGGCTGCCCACAGTCGCCAGGCATCGGGTAGACCCAATAATGCAACGGGCAACAGGGCCAAAAACCCCACGACAAAGCCTAACCCACCCCCTCGCGGTGTGGGCTGCTTGTGCGAGCTGCGCTCGTTGGGGATATCGATGATTTGGTGGGCCAGTGCTTGCCGACGCACCCAGCCGGTTAGCCAATAACTCAGGCCGAAGGCCGCAGCCAGAGATACCACTTGAACGAGTGTCAACCGCGACCGTCCTTCCCCATGCGCATCACAGATTACAGCGAGATAGAACGCAGCGGCGCTAGTTACTGGTCACCGATGGACCTCGCCGCAGCAAGTTGGTTCGGTAGTTGCTGTAGTAGGTGTAGTCGTAGCCGTAGTAGTCGTCGGAGCGTGGGTCGGCCTTGTTGAGCACCACACCGATGACACTGTTCGGCAGTTGGATAAAGCGTTCCTTGGCGCGGGTCGCCACCGAGCGCCGTGTGCGGTTCGCCTGAATAACAAGGATGACCTTTGCCTGGGTGTTCCCGGTGAGGATGATGCTATCGGAGACGACTAAGCAGGGCGGCGTGTCGAACAGAATGATGTCGACATCGGGTTGGGCTACCAGCATGTTCACCAGGTTTTGCACCAGCGGCGAACTGAGTAACTCGTTTGGGCTGGTGGAAATTGGCCCACTGGGGATAACGCGCAACCCGTTAATCTCGGTATCCTGAATCAGGTGTTCGATCCGTGATCTGTCGGCCAGGTCATCATTTACGTCGAATTCCATGAACAGGTTGAACAGGCCTTGATCGTTGGACAAATTGAGCATGTCATGCACTTTGGGGCGTCGCAGGTCGGCGTCGATGAGCATCACCTGCTTGCCAGATTGTGCGAGTGAAATCGCGAGGTTCACCGTCGTGGTGCTCTTGCCTTCTTCCGCCACGGCACTGGTGATGACGAAGGTTTTGTGTTCGTCGCCGACGTTGTTCTTCGCTAGCGAGAAGTTTGCGCGCAGCATGTGGTACTCCTCGACCTTGCGGGAGAGGGGTGGCAACTGGGTGATGATCGCTTGCCGTCGGCGCCGCACCCGGAACCGGTTGCCAAGGTCCAATTTGGTAATCACACCCAGGATGGGCAGTTTGAGCACTCGCACCAGTTCGTCGGTGGTGCGTATGCGGTCATTTAAGTATTCGAGGCCGAAAACCAGCCCTAACATGAGCGCCGCCCCAATAGAAGCACCCAAAATCGCAGACCCGGTCAGGTCGACGCCGCTAGCGCGCGTGGGGATAGATGCTGTGTCGATGACGGTGAGGGAATTGGTGCGCCGTTGTAGTGCGGTGATGATGCTTGTGAATTGGGCGATATTCGCACTCGTCTGGTTAATCTGGTCGATCAGTGCGGAGCGCCGGGCCAGGATCGGGAAGGATTCTTCCACGTCATCAATGCTCGCGAGGGCATCGTTCAGGCCCTCTAGCTGAGAGCGGAGGTCCCTAATTTCCCGCGACAGTTCATCGACCTGTGTTTGGGCGACGGCAAGCTGGGCCTGCTGATCTTCCGACAAGTTTGTCGGGCTATATTGGATTAGTTGTGCAGCAGCTTCGTTGGCCATGTCCGCAGCTAGGACCGCATCGGCGTGAGTCGCCCGAATCGTCATGAATGCGGTGGACTCGAAAAGACTGACACGGATGCTGCCACGTACCTGTGAAGCGGAGAGATTCGCATCGAGCGCCTGGGCAATGGCCTCGTTGATGGTGTCGGTTTCGAGGAGTTGCTGGTAGGTACCTGTGAGCAACTGGGCCATCGATACTTCGCCGGGGGATGGGTTTGGGTTCTCGATAGAATTCCCGATAATCAAGGTCGTGGTTGCGGTATACCGGGGTGGAATCCGACTTTGAATGACGTAGTTCGCGCTACCGCCGACAAAAGCCCCGAGGAGGATTAGCCACGCCCAACGCCTGATTATTCGGAAATATTGGAAAATTTCCATGTACTCGATCCTTTCTGGGCCTTCTAGCGTTTACGCCAGGCACCAGCAATCCCAATGCTTGTATTATACTCTTGTGGTGCACGATGCAAGATTGATGTTAAACCCCAGGCTTCGGAGAAGGTAGATGCGTATCCTGTACATGTATCAATATTTTGTTACGCGCAGTGGCAGTGGTATGACGCGCGCCTACGAGTTTGCCTATCGGTTGCAGGCGATGGGCCACGATGTGACGGTGGTTTCGTTGCCGGGCTACCTGCCAGAGGCGTACCACAACGTCACTGGCCTAACCGAGCTGGACATCGACGGGGTGAATGTGCTGCTGTTGCCAGTGAAATATGCGCAGGAGATGTCCTTCGTGCGGCGGGTGGGGGCCTTTGTAATGTTTGCCTTGTGGGCGACGTGGGTGTGTATGCGCCGCTCGTCGGATGTGATTTACGCGAGCAGTGGCCCCCTGACGATTGCCCTCCCGGCGATTATCGGCAGCCGATGGCAGCGTATTCCGATGGTCTTCGAAGTGCGCGACCTGTGGCCAGAGATGCCGATCGCGATTGGTGCGCTGCGCAACCCGGCGGCGATTTGGCTGGCGCGCTGGTTGGAGTGGATTGCATATCATGCGGCAGCGCATGTGGTGGCCCTTTCGCCGGGGCAAGCCGAGGGTGTGCTGAACCGTGATGTGCCGGACGAAAAGGTCTCCGTCATCCCTAACTGTGCCGACCTGGACATCTTCGCTGTGCCTGCCGACGTGGGCCAGGCCAAACGCGCCGAACTCGGTATATCCCCGAACCAACCGCTTGTCGTGTATACCGGGTCCTTCGGGCTGATGAACAACGTCGGGTATTTGGTAGATGTGGCATACCACATGCGCAAAAAGTGGCCCGAGGTCCACTTTTTGCTTATCGGCAAAGGGGCAGAGTTCGACAACGTGTACGAGAAGGCCCAGGCCTGCGGCGTGCTGGGAGAGAACGTGACGATACTGGAGCCGCAGCCCAAAACCGAGATGCCCAAAATTCTATCCGCCGCGACCATCGCGACGGTTATTTTTTTGCCTATAAAGGAAATGTGGAACAACAGCGCCAACAAATTCTTCGATGCGCTGGCGGCTGGCCGCCCTGTGGCGATTAATTATGGGGGTTGGCAGGCCGCGTTGATCGAAGAAAAACAGTTCGGTGTGCAACTCGATGACACGGACACACCCCTCGCCGCCGAACAGCTTGCGGGCTTCCTTGCGGACCCGGCGCGCGTGGCTACGGCGGGAGAGGCCGCCCAGCAATTGGCACGCGAGCGCTACGACCGGGACGACATGGCCGCCCAGCTTGAGGCGATTCTGCGAGAGGTGACGCGCTAGGCGTTGCGCGTCTGGCCTTTCCAGGAGGCGGCGTAACGCCCGTCGAGGGCCATGAGTTCGGTGTGGCTCCCCTGCTCGGTGATTTGCCCACCTTCGATCAGACTGATGACGTCGGCTTGCATCGCTGTGGTGAAGCGGTGCGTGATGATAATCAGCGTGTGGTCGTCGTCTATCTGGCGCATCCGCTCCAGCCAATCGAGTTCTGCCCACGAGTCCATCGCGCTGGTCGGCTCATCCAAAATCACCAGCCCGGCCTGCCGAACCAAAGCCCGCGCCAGGGCTAATCGTTGCCACTGGCCGCCGCTGAGTTCGGCCCCACCGAAGATGCGCCCCAACCGCGTGTCGTAGCCGTCGGCGAGGGTGACGATTTTGTCGTGGATGCCCGCCATCGCGGCAGCTTCGGCTACGCGCGCGCGGGTCGGCGGGGTGGTGATGCTGCCGAGGGCGATGTTAGTATGCGCCGTTTCGTTGTAGGGGATGGGGGCCTGGAACAGGATGGTAACGGCGCTGTGCACAGCCTCGCGGGGCAAGTCGCGGATGTCCACGCCGTCCCATAAAATGCGCCCAGCCTGTGGCTCGTAGAGGCGGCTGAGTAACTTGATGAGCGTGGATTTCCCCTCACCGTTTTCGCCGACCAGTGCCACCCAACGACCCGCCGGAATCTCCCAATCGAAGTTTTCGAGGACGGGCTTGTCGGTACCGGGATAGCAAAATGTGACATTTTCGAACCGAATACTATCCGTCAGCGGCAACGGAATCATCTCGCGGGCGTGGGTTGGCGGGGGTTGGGTGGGCCTATCGAGGAACTCGAACATGTCCTCGATGAACAGGCTGCTCTCGTAGATGCTGGCGATGCTGCGCAGCAGGCCACGGGTCACCGACTGGCTCTGATTGAAAATTTGGTAGAAGGCGGCCAACTGCCCCAGCGTCTGGTTGCCGAGCAAGACCTGCCAGCCCATCCAGGCCATGACGACTGCCGTGCCAAGTAGGCTGAGCGTCATCGCGCCGAGGGTAGCCAGGGTACGGTTGCGTTCTAGCCGAATCTGCTCGTCGCGCAGGCCCTCGCGCAGGTCGTCGTAGCGCGCCATGAAGTACCCGCTCAGGTCGAAGATGCGCACCTCCGAGGCGGTTTCGCGCAGGGTGAGCAGTTGCTCGTAGTACAACGACTCGCGCTCGCGCGGGGTGGCGCTGATGCGCCATCGGTTGAACTTGTAGGCGTAGCGCAGCACCACGATGAGCGATGGCGTGGCGATGAGCAACAGCGCGAAGGGCAACCACACCGTATACGTGAAGAGGAGTGCGAGCATCCCTACCAGGGTGATGGCCCCCTGGATGAGCGTCCCGGCACTTTGCAAGAGTTGCTGTGGGCGCGAACGAATGCTATTCTTCGCGCGGTGCAGGCGGTCGTAGTTTTCCGACTCGTCGAAGAACGCGAGATCGAGCGAGCGGGCTTTGCGATGCAAAATGCGGCTGGCGTGGTCTCGCAGGAGTAAGGCCTGGATGGTGTTCACCCAGGTGATGAGATTGGCGGTGTAGTAACGCACGAGGTACGTCGTGGCCAGCAGGCCCCCGAAAATGACCACGGGCGCGAGGCTACCGCCGGGGGCCGCCAAAAAGGCGACGAGTTCGTCGACGGTGAGACGGGTAAAATGCACCAGCAGCACCGGGGCCACCCCCTGCACCACCAGTAGCCCCGCCCAGGCAAGGGTGTACCCTCCGGCGGCCTCCCAGATGAGTGCGAGGGTGCGGCGCAAGTAGCGCGCCCGAGAAACGAACGTGCGTAGGCGGGTCGAAAGGTTCAAGGTGTTTTCCTCCAGTGGCCGAGTATAGCAGGCATACCCTATGAGCGGAATTTGCGGCGTGGTGGGCGCGGGCGGCCTCGATGCGATGACGGCGGCCATGGCCCACCGGGGCACCGCCACGACGTGGACCGGCGATGCGGTTGCACTGGCGACGGTCGGTGGGGACGCGGTGCTGCAACAGGGGCCGTATGTGGTGGCTGGTGATCTTCGCATCGACAACCGCGCCGAACTGATCCGTCGGCTGGACCTACCGCCAAATGCGCAAACCGACGCGCATGTCGTGTTGGCGGCCTACGAGAAGTGGGACGTCCAATGCCCGGCAGAGCTAATCGGCGATTTTGCGTTTGCTGTATGGCATCGCGCCGAGCGGCGGCTGTTCTGCGCGCGCGACGTCTTCGGGGTGAGGCCGTTGTACTTCAGCGACACTGCCGGGGCCGCGTTTCGCTTTGCCACAACGCTGAGAGCACTGTTGCCGTTTGCGTCGGGTAAATTGAACGACCTCGCGATCGCCGACTACCTGATGTTGAACGCCGAGGACCGGCGCACCACGATGTACGCAGGCATCGAACGGCTGGCCCCAGCGCATTACCTCCTCATCGATTTCGCGCAGCGCCACAGCTTTTACTATGACTACTGGACGCCCGGAGACGCGCCTGGCGTCAGCCACAACGACGCACAGACAACCATCGACGGCTTCCGTGAGCGTTTTCGTGCGGCGGTACGGGCACGGCTCCCCGCCGAGGGCGCAGTCGGCTCGGTGTTTAGTGGCGGCCTGGATTCGACGGCTGTGACGGGCGTCGCGCGGGCGCTACTCCCCCCCGACCGCACGGTACACACCTACTCGGTGACCTTCCCGAGCGCGCCGCAGAGCGACGAACGCACCTACATCGACACGTTGTTGGCACAGCCGGGCTACACCCCGACGATGATATATGGGGATGCGTTGGCGACCGTGCCGGAGGACGTGGGCTTCTTCGAACAGATCGAAGAGCCGTACCTCGCGGGCAATCTGTTCTTTCTGTGGGAGGTTTTTAGGCGGGCTAGTGCCGACGGCGTAACCGTGCTGCTGGACGGCATCGATGGGGACAGTGTGGTAACATACGGGCGTGGTCTGCTGTCGGAGTATGCCCGCGCGGGCGATTGGGCGGCCTACGAGGCGGTGTTCACGGCGTGGCGCGACCGTCGCAACTTCGAAGGGACGATGCCCGCACTACACGATTACTACGGCGCACCGGTCCTCACGGAGCAGTTTTATGGGCTGCACTGGCTGCAATTCGCGCGGTCTTTGCGGGCGCTGCATCGCATCGGCGGGCTGCCCTACCGGGCGATGCTGCGGCAGCACGTGCTGCACCCGCTCATCCCCCCGGCGGTGCTGAACGCACGCCGTCGTCGCAAGTTGACCTTTCCACTGTTTACCGACTCGTTCCAGCGGGCGCACCGGGACCATCTGGTATATGTGGCGACGAGGCCGACGCCTCGGGTGCGCAGTACCGCCCACGAAAACGCGCAGGCTGTCATGTCTGGGTTGATTCCGCGCGCGTTCGAATTGTTGGACCGGGCGACTGCCGCCCATGGCATGACGCTGCGCCATCCATTTTTCGACCGGCGGTTGGTGGAATATTGCATCGGCCTGCCGGGCGAACTGAAGCTACACGACGGCTACGGGCGGTATATTTTACGGCGTGCGCTAGAGGGCACCGTACCCGATAGCCTGCGCTGGCGCGGTACCAAGGCCGAACTCTCGCAGAACTTTCGGCGGGTGTTCATCGAGCGCGATTTGGCGCGGATGCAGGCTGCTGCGTCCGACAGATTGTGGGCGTATGTCGACCGGAGCGCATTCGATGACCTGCTGACGCAGGCACAAAACCGCAAAGACCCGTCGTTTTTGTTCCGCGTCTGGTCGATATTGCTGTTAGGGATGTGGTTGGGCGCTCGAGAAAATGGCTAAACAGGGGAAATAGACATGACGATACTCATTACAGGGGCAAATGGCTTCATCGGTGGGGCACTAAGCACGTCGATGAAAGCGGCGGGCCTGACGGTTCGCCGGGCGGTGCGGGCTACCGGTGGCGATGTGGCCGTGGGCGACATCGGCCCGCAGACGGACTGGCGCGCCGCCCTGGCCGGGATCGAGGTGGTGGTGCACCTGGCGGCGCGGGTCCATGTATTGCAAGAGACGGCAACCGACCCGCTGGCAGCCTTTCGCGAGGTCAACACAGCGGGGACGCTTCGGCTGGCGGGCGCTGCCGCCGAGGCGGGCGTGGGGCGGCTCGTGTTTGTGAGCACCATCGGCGTGAACGGCCAGCAAACGCCGCCGGGCGTTGCCTTTCGCGAGGGCGACACCCCCAACCCGACCCTGCCCTATGCCGAGTCGAAGTGGGAGGCGGAGCAAGGACTGTGGGACCTGAGCACCGAAACCAACCTCGATGTGGTGATTGTGCGACCCCCGCTGGTGTATGGCCCCAACGCGCCGGGCAACTTCGGGCGTATCGTCAAGTTGGTGCGGAGCGGCCTGCCCCTGCCGCTAGGGGCGACGAACAACCGTCGCAGCATGGTGAGCGTGGATAACCTCGCCAGCTTTTTGACGACCTGCGCCGAGCACCCTGCCGCCGCCAACGAGACCTTTCTCATCAGCGACCAGGACGACCTTTCGACGACGGCCCTGGTGCAAAAAATCGGGGCTGTGCTGGGGAAAAGCCCGCTGCTGCTGCCCGTCCCCGAGGGGGTGGTACGTCTACCGGCGCGGATCGTCGGCAAGGAGCGCCTCGTGGACCAATTGTGGGGTTCGCTGGCCATCGACGCGAGCAAGGCGACCGACCACCTCGGCTGGCAGGCCATCGTTTCGGTGGACGAGGGCCTACGGCGCGCGGTGGCCCAGGAAGTGTAGGGCACCGTCTCGCCCGGCGCTTGCTGCGACGATCTGATTGGTGGCGGGCCAATAGGCGAGCGAAATCAACGGTGCCCCCTCGAACGCCGCGACCTGCTCCCAGGTTTCGAGGTCGGTCGTCGCGTAGATGGCGTTGTCTGCGCCGATGACATACAGCCGTTCGTCGCGCGCGTTGGCCAGCACATTGTAATGATTGGTGTAACCGAGTAATTCGCGCTCGAATTCTCTGGGATAGTCCGGGTGACGGAAGCCGGGCAAAATGTGCGAGAAATCGACGCCGGTCGTTTCGATGAGGTCGTAGCTGCCGCTTTCGTCGAAGCGATACAGGTGTGTGCCGGAGGGATGCAGAGTCACAAGGTGGTTCTGGAAGATGACCAGTTCGTTGGTCTCATCGAAGTCGGCACCGTTGACCTGCACGACCTCCTGCCCACTCCATGGGCCGCCCTCGCCGCCTACGAGGGGCACCCCCTCGACCTGCGTCCATTCGCTGAGGTCGGGGCTGGTGAACACCATCGACTCCACCTGATAGCCGCCCGCAGGTATCTGCAGGCCGTGGGTTTTGTAGTACACCCCACCGAACGCGATGAGATCACGCGCCCAGTAGTACACCGAGTCGAAGGTGTAGGGTGCCCACGTTTCGCCCCCGTCCTCCGAGCGGAACATCACATTGCTATCGCCCGGCACGCCGCCGTTGTAGAAGATGACGCCGGTTTGCTCATCGGCGTAGATGCCGCTGGCGTGCACCACACAGGGGAAGTACGGTGCCCGGGTATACAGTTCCACCCGCACCCCGCCGATCCCCGGTTCGCCCTCATCTTGCAAGCCGTCGCGGTTTTCGTCTAGCCAAACCAAATCGCCGAGGCGCATCTGCCCACCGTAGAAGGCGGTGTTAGGCGGGGTATTCTCGTGTTGTGGCCGCATCGGGCGACGGTCGTTGCGAATAAGCCCCGCATCGATGGTATCTTCGTCGAACAAGCCGTCGAAGGTGGGGATGCGATAGCGTCGGCTCGTGCAGGTGGTATCCATGCCGGTGGAGCCTACATTGCTATCGACCTGGTAACGCAGTGGGTTCTCGCCGATGGCGCGTTCTGTGAAGCCATATCCACCGGGCAACGCCACGCGCACGGTATAGGAAGACGCAATAAGGCCCTCGAAGGCGTAGTTGCCGTTTTCGTCGGTGGTTGTCGCGTCGACGAATTGCGGCTCTTCGTAACGATAGCGCAGTTGACGCAATGTCTCGGCCTGGGTGTCGTAGATGTACAGGTTGCCCGCATCCCACGACTGGAGGGGGTCGTAGCCGGGGATGAGTAAGCGCGTCCCGGCTACTTCCATCCGGTTGATGTCCTGCTCGGGCAGGGCGGCGATGGGATGGAGTTGCTCGCCGTCGTAGCGGGCAAGGAAGGCCCCGCGCCGGTCGTGGGTGGGCACCGACGCACTGAACCCCAGATAAAGCTGGTCGTCGATGGCCTTCATGACGTAGGGGCCAGCGTACCGATTGTTAAGCCCCCCCTCTACCTGGGCGGCGTACCAATCGAACAAAGTGGTCGGTCCCTGGGAAAGCGGCAGCAAAAATAGCAGCAGAATCGGCAATAGGATACGAGGCACAGGCGTTTAACTCGTGGCTGTTTGCAAAAGTTGGATAATGGCTTTGGCTTCGGTGTGGGCGTCGGTGTAACTAAGGTGGAAGACCGAGACATCTTGGACTAACCGAGTGATGCGTATGAAGTGATCGACGGAGCCGTGCACAATTTGGGGCCACCGCGACAGATAGTAGTGCGGTAGCACCTCGGTGAAGGCCTGCACCGCATCGCATGGTGTGAGGCGTAGTTGCTCGCCGCGGTCGAGCACGACGATGGCGCACAACGGAATGCGACCCGCTTCGGTGAAGTGGGGCACCTGCCATATCCGCTTTGGCGAGGCCGGGTGGACCATCGGCAACGTCGTGGGGTCTTCGCCCATATTCCGCAGAGAATCGGGGTGGAGGCGGACAAACGACGCCCCGCGCAGGGCCTGGGGTGTGGCGGTATCGCGTGCCATCACGGTAATGTCATCGCTGACGAGGGTCGCCGCATCACCCCGATGCACGAGGCTGGCCGTCATGACCGACTTCCCCATGCCTTTGTTCCCAACGAAGGTGTAGCCCTTGTCATCTAGCGCGACGGTGCTCCCATGTAGCAAGGTATGGCCCCGTTGTGCGAGGGCTAACCCGAGCGCGGCCCCCAAAATGATCGGGCGTAGCTCTGCCAATTGGGTATTGGCGCGCCGTTGCACCATGATGCGCGTGCCGTCCTGCACGCAGCAGGCGCCAAATTGCGGATGTTGGAGCGTGGCGTCGTTGGGGTCGTAGCGCGCCAGAAGATCGGGCAGGGCTGTGCCGGGGGTATCGCAGTCACCTTCGGCGATGTGCAGGTCTATCGAATGGGTTGTGGCGCTTGTGGCAACCGGGGCAAGTTCGGGTAACGGGAAGGCCGAGCCGACCGTTAGCCCGTAGAGGGAATAGCGATACATCTAAGCAGACCAGAAGGTGTTAAACGTGACATAGTCTGACAAATTTTCTAGCTTGCCAACCAATATCGTCCCGTCATCCTCTACCCAGGCGTGCATATCGTATTGGTGGTTCGCATCCATGCGCACGCCCAACCGCAACTGCGAGGATAAACCGCGCTGCTGCATGAGCACATGTGCCGCGAGCGCCCGTGGCAAGCATGAGGTCCGTGACTTATGGCCGATCGTTTCGACAGCCCAGGCCAGGTCATCCGCCGAGAGTTGTGTGTGGTATTGCCGACGGCTGAGGATATTCACCACCTTGTGCAATCGCTGATAGGACAGCAGCCGAACACAAACCTTGAATATGCCAACCCAATACGACGCCAGCAGCAAAGCCCATTTGCGGCTGGGCGGCAGGCCGATGAACTTACGAGTGTAGCCCACCATCGATGACCTCGAGCATACCTGCATCGATCATTTCCTGGATGAATCCCTGAACATCGCGCATGCAGGTCTCCAGGTCAACCTCGTATTCGGCCATCACCAACTCGCACAAACTCATCATGTCGTTGGGCGCTTCGAGGTTTTCCCACAACAAGGCACTCACCTCGTTGAGGCTGTAGTACTGCCCGTTGTAGGGATTCAAATTGATGACTTCGCCGTTGATGGTTGCGCTAGCGATATTTTCAACACGTTGAATGCGGGAATCAGCATTGAGTTCAACCACGGTCTTCCTGGGAACCTCCGATATCTCATGAGCCTTATAGATGTGTAGTGTTTAGCTTTGTACTACCATACAGTTTTAGGCTACATGGTTACACATTTAGGCTACATTGACAACGCTTTATGATGAATCTCAACGACTCAAGAACAACTGGGGGCTTATTTACCCGGTTGGGCTACCGTTTTACCAGCGATGATCGTGTGAATCGCCTGCAATTGGTCGTTTAGCAACACGAGGTCGGCATCCTTGCCGACGGCGATACTACCCTTACGCTCATCGAGGCCGATAGCACGGGCGGGGGTAAGGCTGAAGCAGGGCCACACCTCGGCGAGGGATACCCCGGTAAATTCGATGATGTTGCGCAGGGCCGCGTCCATCGTGAGGGTGCTACCGGCCAGGGTGCCATCGGTGAGTGTCGCCCGCCCGTCGGTGACTGTGATAGGCCGCCCGTCCTGTTTGTAGAACGAGCCATCGGGGAGGCCGGCGGCCCGTACGGCGTCGGTGATGAGGATCATGTGGTGTGGGCCTTTGTGCTCGTAGAGGATGCGCACCGCCATCGGATGCACATGAATGCCATCGCAGATGACTTCGCAGCGCAGGTCATCGAGCAGCAACCCGGCCCCCACAACACCCGGTTCGCGGTGGTGTAGGCCACGCATCGCGTTGTAGGTGTGTGTGAGTTGCGTCACGCCCCTCTCGACAGCCGCGACGATGTCGTCGAAGGTGGCGTTGGTATGTGCGGCAGATACCGCGATGCCCTGTGCCACACACGCCCCGATGAGCCACTGATTCGCCTCGATTTCTGGCGCGAGGGCCATCAACCGCACCAGGCCTGTATCGAGGATGGCTTCGGCCTCGGCGCGGTCGGCAGTGCGGACGGCATCGGGCGATTGCGCGCCGATCTTCTCGCGGTTGATGTAAGGCCCTTCGATGTGCGCCCCTAACAGGTTAGGGATGTCATCGATAGCAGCGCGAATCGTGTGTAGGGCCGCCATGATACTGTCGTGCGGCGCGGTCCACGTGGTAGCGAGCCACCCGGTTACCCCGTGCTGCGCCTTGAAATCTGCGATGGCGCGCAGCGTGGCCGGGTCGGCGTCCATCACTTCATCACCGTTACCGCCGTGGCAGTGCAGATCGATAAAACCGGGCACAAGGGTTGCCCCGGCCGCATCGATGACTGCATCGCCCGTGTTGGCCTGTGGGGGTTGGCCGGGGCCATAGCCGGTGATGATGCCATCGGCGTAGGCCAGCCAGCCGTTTTCTATGACTGCGTCTTCGGTGAGAATGCGTGCCTGGGTAATGGTGGGCATAGCTTACCTTTTACGATCCTGGCAGACGAGTTGCCATCGGTGACGGCTAAGGCGTGTCGGCGCTTTCGCCGGTGCGGTCTTCCACTTCGTTAACGACATCGTCGCTGTTACCCGGGCCGCCGGTCGTGTCGTCGCCGTCGCCCCCATTGATGTTGTCGTCGCCGTCGCCGGTGCCGATCTGCGAGTCCCCGTAGATCTCATCGTCATCCGGGCCACCCGCGATGACGTCTTCACCGCTACCATCCCCTTGCGCAGTGTCACCGAAGATCGTGTCTTCGCCGCTCGCACCGATGAGGAGATCATCACCACTGCCATTCCCGATGAACGAGTCACCGACGAGGGTATCGTTATCACGCCCCCCGTTCAGGTTGTCGTCGCCGCTGCCCTCACCAACCTGCGAGTCACCGAATAAGGAATCATCACCTCGATCACCGATGAGGGTATCATCGCCTGAGCCATCGCCCCCAAGCGAATCACCGGAGATGAAGTCATCGCCCTGACCGCCGTCGATGGTGTCGTTGCCACTGCCATCACCTAACAGGGAGTCGCCTGCGATAACATCGTTACCAATCCCACCATATATTTCGTCGTTGCCGCTGCCGCTGTCCGCGTACGAGTCCCCCATGATCACATCGCTACCGGCCTCGCCGTAAATGAGGTCGTCGTTGGGGCTGCCCACGATGAGGTTCGCCTGGTCGGTACCCCAGATGATCAGGCCATCGCCGCTATCCACGTCGATTCCGGCCTCGGCCAGGGTGATGATGTCATCCTCGGTGACGGTATCTACAGCATTCGCAAGCGCAGTCTCTTCGTCGGCATCGTAGGCAAAGTTGGTACTGGCCAATTCGTGATCTGCGTCATCTGGCGCGTTGGAGCTGCGCTCGTCGCAAAGTGGCCCGCACAACACGATGACGATCCGCAAATCGCCCACCACCACGGTAATTGTTCCGCTGTCACTATCGGTAGACAGTTGGGAGCCGCAGGTTTCTGGCACGCCGCTGGCGGGGATGTCGCCTTCGGTGACGCGCTGCCAATACCAGCCGCATGTGTACATCCAATCTACGGGGGCCAGTTCGCCACTGTTGCAAAGCTCAGGGCCGAACGGACCGCCTGGGTCGCACCAGTTGGAGGTGTCGTTTTGCCAGTCGTCGTTGCTGGTGGTTTGGGCAGCGACGATGGTCGTCGCAAAAATGGTGATCACTACCATGCTACCGATGAGGAGAAGAAAGCGCCGGGTATTCATAGGGCGGCTCCGTGTAGGTTGTTGGGTAACGAATCTCTTGCTTAATTTGGGTAATTATAAATGCATCGATGTCCATCGGGAATAGTTTCGGGGTACCGATTACCCCCGTATTCCTCAAACGAGATGGGTCGGGGGCGTTACCCGGGTTATGAAATCGTTTTGCTGGGGTGGCGATGTGCCTGTTAGCGCCCGATGTCTTCGTCGACGACTTGTTGGGCAAATCGGTTCGACCGATACCCGGGGCCACTGTAGTACAGCAGTCGGCCAATTTTCCGCAGGTCACCCAGCGTTTTGATGCCACCGTACTTAATGAAGGCCATCGCCCACTGGAAGGTTTCGGTGGGTTTGCCTAATGCCGAGTATTGCCTGACCAAATTCATGGTAATTCGGCTGAGGCGCTCGCGTATTTCTGGGGCAAACTCTGGCATGAGCGTCAACAGGCCCTTTGCAACCTCAAGTTGCATCTTGCTCCGGGTGATCTCTCGTGCGCTGGACCACCGACCACCGCCATGCTTGCGGTATGCGCTCATCACGTCTTGCAGACCCTCGATTCGACCTTCGCGCGCGCTGAGTACAGCGATGACGTGATCGACGATGATGGTGTTCGCGAACGCCTCGGTGAGCCTGACCGACGGACTGGCCCGAAACAGCATCGAACAGGAGTCGAGCACCATCCCGTATTTCATCAAGCTGGGCGCGTCGATTGGGTAGGCCCTTTGCTTGGGCGCACGCTCGAACGATTGATCGGGGTCGTCCTCGTAAACCACCTGGACGGGATGAAAACACAGGGACACATCGGGGTTTTCGTCGAGGAAATCGGCTTGCTTTTGCAGCTTGTGGGGGTCGATAAAGTAGTCGTCGCCGTCCAACATTGCGATGTACTCGCCCTCGCAGGCTGCGTGGACCTGGCCCCAATTACGAAAAACTCCCAGATTCTGCTCTGGGAGTAGGGCGTGGATGCGATCGGGATATTTGGCGGCCAGTTCCTTCACGATTTCCCGCGTACCGTCTGTGGAGCAGTCTTCGCCGACGACCAGTTGAATGCGGAAATTGGTCTGCTGCATCATCACACTTTCGATGGCCTGTGCGATGTATTTTTCGTGGTTGTACGTCACCATCGCGATGCTAACTTTGGGCCTGGCGTCAGGACGGTTCATACTGACCATGCAGCTTGATTTCCTCGCTATGATCGACCACAAAACGGATCAAGTCGCACACCTGCCCCACCGTGTCGACATTGACGGCGGTGCCATTGGGCAGGCTCATCACGCGTTGGGTGAGTTTTTCGGTCTCTGGGAGTAGCAGACCAGCGTGCGGATAGTATGAGCGGTACGGTTCCATCTGGTGGCAACCGGGGTAGAAGTAACGGCGCGCGAGCACGTTTTCGGCGTTCAGCAGTTTTACCAGTGCGTCGCGGCTGATGTTGGCCTCGGCTTCGTCGATTTCCAGAATAATGTACTGGAAGTTGTTGGCCTCGGCTTCATCGTAGGTGTACACCTCGATGCCGGGCACACCCGCCAGGCCAGCACGGTAGGCATCGTAGTGGCGCTTGTTGGTCGCGATGATGTCCTCGATGCAGTCCAGCGAGGTGAGGCCCATCGCTGCCGCGACCTCGGACATTTTGCCGTTCGTCCCAACATAATCGACGCGGTCTACCCCGGCGAAGCCAAAGTTGCGCATGTAGCGCATTCTGTCGGCGAGTTGATCGTCGTTGGTCAACACGGCACCGCCTTCGAAGCTGTTGAGGAACTTCGTCGCATGGAAGCTGAGAATTTCGGCCTCGCCAAAGCCGCCGACCATTCGGCCTTTGTACGAGCACCCTACCGCATGGGCGGCGTCGAACATGAGGTGTAGGCCATGCCGTTCGGCGATGTCGGTCATCTCGTCGACCGGGCAGGGCGCGCCCCAAACGTGTACGCCGATGATGGCGGTCGTGCGGGGGGTAATCATATCTTCGATGCGGTTGGGGTCGATGTGATGGGTACCGGGGGCGACATCGCAGAAGACAGGGACGATTTCCTGCCATTGCAGGGCGTGGGCTGTCGCGATGAAGGTGAAGGAGGGAATGATAACCTCTCCCTGAACCCCTGCCGCGCGCACGGCGATTTCCTGCGCGATAGTACCGTTCGTCATGGCAACACAGTGCTTCACCTGGGTGTACTCGGCGATGCGTTGTTCGAATTCCTGCACATACGGGCCATTGTTGGTGAACCAGCGGCGATCCAGCATATCTTCGATGCGCGCCATGAGGGCGTCGCGGTCGCCGATGTTGGGACGCCCAACGTGAAGCGGTTCGGAAAATGCGGGTTGCCCGCCGAAGATGCCCAATTCACTCGTGCTTGCTTTCATGCGATACCCTACCCCTTTGGTTTCGTGTTGGTGGCTTTACCCAGCATCCTGTGACCGGTGATCACATCTGTGAGCGTGGACGTGCGCTGTATCGGGGTGCATGGCATGGTCGGCTCGTCCGATGTAGAGACCTACAAGGTGACATAGGTGAATGTTGTCCCTATTCATGTGCAGATCGCTCACTCGCTATCGTTTCCCCCATCATCACACATGCCTACCTTGAGTGTTTTAACGCGGTTAGCGCATTATTCCTAGGTCCAATCTTACGCCTCGTACACTGCCAGACGGTGTTTGTGCGAGGGCTATAGGGCGCAACAACGCCGCAGCAAAACTATGTTGAGCCTTGACGCGCTTGTGGTGTATGCTGATGCGGCGCTTACGACACCCAAGGGGTAGGTCGGCCAAAGCGTCGTCGGGGGCGCCATCGCCGGTTGTGGCACCTGCCTCACCGATCCTTCCAGCCCTGGAGCGTATTATGTCCTTTGTCTCCCTGGAATTCCTGCTGTTTTTTACAGCCGTTGTTGCCCTGTATTTTGTGCTGAGGCCGGGCTGGCGCGTCGGCTTTTTGTTGGTAGCCAGCTACCTGTTCTACGCCTATTGGAACGCGTACTACCTTGTCCTCATCCTTACCTCCACGCTAGTCGACTACACGGCTGCACAACGCATCGCCAGAAGCGAAAACGAACGGCATCGCCGTGGCTTATTGCTCGTAAGCCTGGCAGCCAACCTGGGCATTCTGTTCGTGTTCAAGTATTTCAACTTCTTCTCGGCCTCGGCTGCTGCTCTGCTCGCGAGCATCGGGGTGGAGGACGCGGGTTGGACGCTGCAACTGCTGCTGCCAGTGGGGATTTCTTTTTATACGTTCCAATCGATGGCGTACACGATTGATGTGTATCGCGGGCAAATATCACCAGAGCGGAATATCTTTCGCTTTGCGTTGTATGTGGCCTTCTTCCCGCAGTTGGTGGCCGGGCCTATCGAGCGGGCTGCGAACATACTACCGCAGTTTCGTGAGCACCACCGGTTCGACTACTCGCGTGTGGTCTCAGGGCTGCGGCTGATCTTGTGGGGCATCTTCAAAAAAGTTGTCATCGGCGATGGGCTGGCCCCCTTCGTCAACGAGGTGTATGCCAATAGCAGCCTCTACACCGGGTGGGATCACTGGCTGGCGACGATCTTCTTCGCCTTCCAAATTTACTGCGACTTCTCCGGCTACTCCGACATTGCGGTGGGCACCGCGCGGGTGATGGGCTACAACCTGACGACCAACTTCCGGCAGCCGTACTTTGCACAGTCGGTGTCGGGGTTCTGGCGGCGCTGGCACATCTCGCTCTCGACCTGGTTCCGCGACTATGTGTACTTCCCACTGGGGGGGAGCCAGGTGCCGATTGCCCGTCATTTGTTCAACCTGTTGGTGGTGTTCGTGTTGAGCGGTTTGTGGCACGGGGCCGCCTGGACGTTCGTCATTTGGGGCCTTATCCACGGGGTCATCGTGGCCGCAGAAGCCTTCTGGCGACGTCAGGTTATCACCCAGCGGGCGGGTGCGGGCATACCCGTCTGGCTTTCGTGGCTGGGGGCGATGTTCGTAGTGGTCATCGCGTGGGTCTTCTTCCGCGCGCCCGATGTCGCGAGCGCCTTTCAACTCGTCGGGTCGATGCTCAACGTTCCCCAGTTGTTTGCCGATTGGCAAAGTGCCCTGGCCTTGCTGCAACGCACGAATATCCTCATCTCGTTGGCGCTCATCGCCTTTTTGATGCTCGCCGACTGGTTCGATGATCGTGTGGGGCTGCACAACATCGTGGACCAGCAGCCCGTCGCAGTACGATGGGTGCTGTATTATGCTGCTGTGGGTGCCGTCTTCGTGAATGTGATGAGCGGCACGGTGGTGCAGGAGTTTATCTACTTCCAGTTTTGAGGCAATGACTGTGATATTCAAATTTATTGCCAAAGCAACGTTATTCAGTGTTGGCCTAATACTCATCCTGGAACTCGTCACATGGGTGTTCATCCCGCAGCAACTCATCCGGTACGATTCGTTCTACCAAGGTGACCCGACCGGCCTGGGTCGGGTACCTGCGGCCAATGTGGACACGGTGCTGAACAGCGGTGAGGGCGACATTCGCTTTATGACCAACGCAGCGGGGATGCGCGTGGGGGCGATGCCCGTGCCCACGGACCCTGATGTGCGGGTGCTCATGCTTGGGGATTCGTACATGGAGGCGATACAGGTCGAGTATGAAGAAACAACCGATGCCCTGCTGGAGCAGGCGCTGAGCGAGGCCCTGGGGGCCACCGTCGTCGTCGATAATCGCAGCAGCGCGAGCTTCAACATAAACCATTACGCGATTGCCCTGGAGCAATCGCTGGGCGCAACCGCCTACGATATGGCCGTCGTGTTCATCAATCCGTCCAACGACTTCATCGCTGAGCGCGTGACCGCTTACCCGGAGGAGCGCATTCGGGTCCGCAGGTTGCGGTTACCACACAGCCTCGCCCCGGGCGAGGTCATCGACGCGGTGCTGTACCCCATCAACGACACGCTGGAACGCAACTCGCATTTGTTCGTGTTGCTGAAGCAGCGTTTCGCCGACCAACTCGCCCGCCTGGGCCTCTCGGCGAGGCGCAGTTTCCCCTGGGTGCTGGCACGGGCCTATGCCGATTTACCCCGCTGGGAGACCACGGCGGAACGGCTCGACGAGATGGACGCCCTCGCCACAGCGCACGACGTCCCTATCGTGTTTGTGGTGGTACCGATGGCCACGCAAATCGATACTGCGTGGCTCGACTTTTATCGCGATGTGGCCTCAATAACCGATGCGGACATCGCGCTGACCCAACCGCAGGAGAAACTGCGCGAGGCTGCCGAGCGCTACGGCTTCACCCTGGTAGACCCGTACGCACAATTCCAGGCGACTGCGGACGCGGGCACACAGCTTTTCGGCCAGGTGGATACGCACTACACGGCGGCGGGGCACAGACTGATGACCGAGCAAATTTTGCCGACGTTGCGCGCGCATTTGGACGCTGCCAGCCCGCATTGATGCGCCAGCCTACAGCCGCTTGTATTCGCGGAACCACTCCCAGGTATTCCACAACCCCTGGCGAACATCGACCTGCGGTGCAAAGCCGAGCAGACGGCGCGCTTTTTCGTTGTTGCAGTATGTAATCGGCGGGTCGCTGGGTGGTGTTTCTACCGAGATCTTGTTGATAGTTTGGCCGGTGTACTCTTCGATGACTTCGACGAATTCACTCAGCGAAATGGGGCTGCCAAAGCCCAGGTT
>CAYSVE010000003.1:0-39625 GCA_964434365.1 uncultured Anaerolineaceae bacterium
GCAGTGGGTGGCGAGTACCTTCGGCAGCAAGCCGTATATCTTCAACCAGAGCAACATGAACAAGTACATCGACGGCTTCCCCGAGATGAAACGGGGCGGTGGCCTGCCGCAGTTCCGAGGGAGCTACGACGATGTTGCGGCGCGGCTGTTTCCGAATGGGAAGGGGAGCAGCGGCGCGCCAGATAATGACTACAAGAATCGCCTGAAGAAGGTTGTGCTCCACCCGCCGACGGGCCAACCGGACCTGCAATTCGAAAACCCGATCGTGTGGGTGCACGGTGATAACCTCAACCCGAGTAGCGCGGCTTACCTTAACTACCCTGACGCGCCGTCGGTGTGGGTGTGGGACGACGACTTGCTCGCCGACTACAACATTGCCCTCAAACGCATCGTGTTTATGTACGAAAGCCTGCTAGAAACCCCTGCCAGCATCCGACGGGGGAATGTGTACACCGAGGTGGTAGGCTTTGCGTACGAACATGGGGCGGACGGCATCGTGGTGATGGATAGCCCGAGTCCGCGCTTTAGGGGTTTGGTGAAGGCGCTGGAAAAAGACCTGCCGGTGAAGATTCTCGCAGAGGAACCCATCGTGCCCTACGACGGCCCGTACGATCTACGGCGCTTCATGCGGTATTGGAAGAGCGCCCAGCAGTACGCGTTCGGTGAGGCATAGGTCATCGCGACCGGACGACATGCGAGCGCGTGCTGGCGATACAGCCGCGCTTTTTTCATAATTCATAAATAATTTACGGTCTTTTGCAGACTGTGAGCGTAATTCAGATGTAACATGGTGAGGCTATGGTACACCAGAAGTGCGCCGCCGGATTTGCAGGAGAGACAACGATGCCAGTCGAGTTATACTGGGACCCAGACGAGAAAAATACCACTCGCATCGATTTTACGGGTGTGGTGAGCATGGCCGAGTTGTTCGATGTGTGGATGCGCGAGGCCGAGATGCAGCGCGAGATCTCGGAACCGGTGTACTCGTTGAATAATTTCTACACGATTCAACCGACGATACGCAACATCAATGTGAAGCAACTTGTTGCCTTCGTACAAGGCAACATGCCCCCAAACCTACAAATGACAGTGCAAGTGGCCGACATGTCATTCCTTCGGCGTGTGCTCGCAACGCTTTCGATGACGATGGGGCACTCGGTGTATGTTGTGTCTTCGATGGACGAAGCGCGCTCGATTATCCGCGCGCACCAGCGTGCGTACGACGAGCAACAACGTGCCGGTTAAGGCACTTCGCCATCCACCGAATCGGTAGCACCTCGCTCCAAAATACGAACCAACCTCGTGGTATCCTCTGTATAGGTTTAGGAGGGGATATGACGGACATCACCGAACTGAAAAAGCAAGCAGCCTACAAAGCCGTGGACTATGTGCAGAGCGGCATGAAGGTGGGGCTAGGCAGTGGCAGCACGGCCATTTGGGTCACCCGTCGAATCGGCGAGTTACTGAAAAGTGGCGATCTGACGGACATCGTCGGGGTGCCGAGTTCTGTACGCACGGAGGAGGAGGCCGTGGCGGTGGGGGTGCCGCTCACGTCACTGGGCGAGACGCCGCGCCTGGACATTGCCATCGATGGGGCGGATGAGATCGACCCGAAGTTGAACCTCATCAAAGGTGGGGGTGGGGCGCTACTGCGCGAGAAGATTGTGGCACAGGCCAGCGACCGCTTCATTATTGTCGCCGATTCATCGAAGCAGGTGGCGACACTGGGCAAGTTCGCGCTGCCGGTGGAAGTGGTGACCTTCGCGTACAAGGCGACACTGGCCTTCCTCGAAGCATTGGCCGGAAAAGCCGAGCTGCGCACCGGCGACGACGGGCACCCGTTTATCACGGACCAGGGAAATTACATAATCGACTGTCACTTCGGTGCAATCGATGACCCGCAAGCTCTTGGGCTTACCCTGGCCGACCGCGCGGGCATTGTCGAGCATGGGTTGTTCATCGGTATGGCCGAAGAGGCGATTGTGGCGGGGGAGTCCGTCGTGGTGGTGAAGCCGGAATTGTAACTGTGGGGGTCCCCTCACGATTGGGTGAGGGGACACGGGTGCGGAAGGCTACTCGGCGGCGTCGAGGTCGAGCGCAACCGAGTTGATGCAGTAGCGCAGGCCGGTCTTGTCGCGCGGGCCGTCCTCGAAGACGTGGCCGAGGTGGCTATCGCAGCGGCTGCACACCACTTCCACGCGGCGCATGAAGAGGCTGTTGTCCTCGCGCAGTTCGACGTTCCCGTTTTCGACGACATCCCAGAAGCTCGGCCAACCGGTGCCGGACTCGAACTTGGTGCTGGCGTCGAAGAGGGGCTGCTCGCAGGCTGCACAACGATACACGCCGGGTGTCTTCGTGTTGACGTACTCACCGGTGAAGGGGCGTTCGGTGCCGTGCTTCCGCAGGACTTTGTACTGCTCTGGGGTGAGTTGGGCGCGCCATTCCGCTTCGGACTTCTGAATCTTATCGGGTGTTGTCATGGTTGGGGTTCTCCCGTTGTGGTTCTACTGTGCAGGGTAGCCAAAATGTGTTAACAAAATCTTTCAGGCGGCGAGTGTCGCACGTTTACTCATCCTTCCCTCATTTAGCCGATGCCGTCGGTAACTGCACCCACCGACGAAAACCGAAAAATGTGCGATTTGTGATGGGCCGCGTTAAATTAGCCTGTAACATGTGAATAAGGACGTGACGGACGACAATGGAAAAACACGAGGCGACAAGCATCATCATTTTTGGTGCATCTGGCGACTTGACGGAGCGCAAGTTGATCCCTGCGCTGTATAACCTGCACCTCAAAGACCGCCTGCCAGACCACTACGACATCATCGGTATCTCGCGGAGCAAGTACAGCCACGACGAGTTCCGCGCGAAGCTGCAAGAGAAGGCGCGAGGCTTCGCCGAAGAGGCTTACAGCGATGACACGTGGGCCGCCTTCGCGGAGCACATTTGGTATGTGCCGGGCGATGCCAGCAAAGCGGAATACTACCCGACGTTGCTGGAGTTCCTTGCAGAGAAGGAGACCGGGCGAACGAATCGCCTGTATTATCTTTCGACGGCACCGTTTTTGTACGAGCCAATTTTGGAGCAACTGGGCAACTGTGGGTTGAACAACGCAGAGAATGAAACCCGCGACGGCGATGCAAGTGGGTGGCGGCGGGTCGTCATCGAAAAGCCCTTCGGCTATGACTTGAAGACCGCCCATGCCCTCAACGATAAGGTCCACGAGGTTTTCCACGAGGAGCAGGTTTACCGAATCGACCACTACCTGGGCAAGGAAACTGCGCAGAACATCCTGTTTCTGCGGTTTGGCAATACCATCTTCGAGCCGATTTGGAACCGCAATTACATCGACCACATTCAAATCACTGTGGCGGAGTCGGTCGATGTGGGGCGGCGTGCAGGCTACTACGATACATCGGGCGTGTTGCGCGACATGTTCCAGAATCACCTGTTGCAGTTGCTCGCCCTCACCGCAATGGAACCACCGATCAGCTTCGATGCCGATTTGCTGCGTAACGAGAAGGTAAAAGTGTTGCAGGCCGTGCAGCCCATCGATATGAGCGAAACCGTCCGTGCGCAGTACACCGGTTACAGCGAACTGGAAGGCGTAGAAGAGGGCAGCGAAACGGCTACCTACGCCGCACTTAAGCTGAACATCGATAACTGGCGCTGGCAGGGGGTTCCATTTTATTTGCGCAGCGGCAAGGCGATGCACCGCAAGGTGAGCGAAATACAGGTGGAGTTCAAAAAGCCGCCGAAGATGATGTTCAGTGGCCCGAACCTGGAGGACGCCAGCCCGAACCGGCTGTGCATTACCATCCAGCCCGATGAGGGCATTCGGCTGTCGTTCCAGGCGAAACTGCCGGATAGCTCGCAGGAGATGCGCTCTGTGCGGATGGCCTTCGCCTATAGCTCGGATTTTGGCGAGTTCACGATCCCTGATGCGTACGAGCGTTTGTTGCTAGACGCGCTGCGCGGCGACGCCGCGTTGTTCACCCGCAGCGACGGCATCGAAGCGCAGTGGACGATCATCGACCATGTGTTGGAAGGTTGGCAAGGGGCCGCTGCGCCGCCGCTCAGCTATTATGAGCCGGGCAGTTGGGGACCGAATGCAGCCGACCAGATGCTCGCGAAGGAGGGGCGGACATGGGACAACGAATAGACCGTCAGCCGGACCTGGGTGCGCTAAGCGCCGCCGCCGCCGAGATGTTCGTGCATCTGGCACAGGAGGCTATCGCAACGCGCGGGCGCTTCACGGTGGCACTGGCGGGCGGCAGTACCCCGCGCCACACCTACAAGTTGCTGTCGACGTCGGCGTATGGCAATCGTATCGATTGGTCGAAGGTGCACATCTTCTGGGGCGATGAGCGCTGTGTGTCGCCCGACCACGAGGATAGCAACTACAAAGCGGCGCGCGAGGCGTTACTGGCGCATGTGCAAATCGACGAGGGGCAAATTCACCGGATGAAAGGGGAGTTGCCGCCTGAAGATGGTGCGAAGCACTACGGCGAGATGCTTCAGGCGTTTTTCTCCGATGGCCCGCCGCGGTTCGACCTGCACCTGCTCGGCATGGGCGACGATGGACACACTGCGTCGCTCTTCCCCCATACCGAGGCGCTGAAAGAAACGAAGCATCGCGTCGTCGCGACGGGCGCTGACCATCATTCGCACCCACGCTTGACGATGACAGCCTGGGCGATCAACACGTCGGCGGTAATTGTGATTATGGTGAGTGGGGAGGGCAAAGCGCAGATGCTCCACGATGTGCTGCACGGCCCCAAGAAACCCGATGAGCTTCCGGTGCAGTTGATCGCACCGACCCAGGGCGATGTGGTGTGGTTGGTCGACGACGCGGCGGCCTCGAAGCTGCCGGAAAGCGACTAGCGGTCGAGTCCAGTCGAGTGAGAAGTAGAATTATGCCGGGCGGGGAAATTCTCTCGCCCGGTTTTTTGTTTATTGCGGTAAATCCCACGTGATGTCGATAATCGTGGGTTCGGTGGATTCATCGATGAAACCATTGCGGGGTATGACGCGCAGGTGCTTGTAGCCCTTGTTCATTTTGTTGCACAAGGCCCACACGTACCCGTACGCGCCGTGGTTGGTGGTGCCGGTATTGTTGGTGAAAACATAGTGGTTCTCTGCGACCTTTTCTATGAGCCAACCGTACCCCTCGGGTAAGTTGCGCTGGTTGCTGGTGTACACATCGGGTAGTGATTCGATCGCATCCTCGAGGGTTTTCACACCAGCGGGTGGGATGTAGTTCTCTGCGGCAGACTTCCCAATTGCGACAAGGGCATTCTGGCCACCGGCCGCATCGAAAATCGTCTTCTCGATGTCGAGGAACATCTGGTTGGGGTACCACTTCTCCGCATCCATCTTGTCGGCTTCAAAGCCATACTCGGCAAGGATCGGTTCGGTAACGGTGCTTTCCAGGTTGTTGAGGTACGCAAGAAGGATAATCCCGCTTACTTCGGCACCTTCCGGCGCTTTAAATTGTACGGCGGTGATGTTCGGGTTCGTCACAGCAGCTCAGTCTCCATCGAATGTTGTGTCGAATGTTGTGTTGAGATGCAACTAAGGTGTCTGCTGCTGTCTCGCCTTTATCTTAAGGGGTGTTGATTAAGATTTAGTGTGATTTGTGCAAATGTTAATTCTATTCTCAGGGATCATTCAGGTGGAGCAGGTCCGACGCACAACCTGCTCACACCAGCGTATGCAGCTTAACTTAGGGGATCGCGCTCGGCGAGGGGGGCGAAGAAGCGCGAGACGATGATGAGGTTACGCCGTGCATTCGCGAGGGTAAGTTGCACCTCTTGCACTTCCTCTGGGCTGATGAGGCGGTCGGCACCGGTGCGGCTGCACAGGTCCTCGAAGCGGGCGATGGCATCGTTGGTGCTGTTGATGGCCCCTTGCAGCGCCCGTGCTGCGGGGATGAATGTCGCCTCGGCTTCGAGGTCTTCGCTGGTAAATTCGATGTCGCGCACCGGGCGGGGGATCGACGCACATGAGGTGTCGCCGCCGCTTGCAACGCGCGTCCAAATGGCGTTGATGTCACCGTAGACGGGGGTCGTCAGGTTTTGGCCTGCCCGCAATTTACCGAGCAAACGCCCGTATGGCACGATGATCGCGGCATCGGGCAGGCGGAAGGTATTGCCGTAAATCGTGATCTGATTATTGAGTACCCAATACGATTCGCCGTTGACGATAAATTGCAGCCGCCGGAACTCGCCGCTGCCGAAACGCCCCACGAGTTCCACGCGGGTTTCTTCGGCAAACAGGCCGGTGACATCGGGGTAGAGCAGGTCGTACGCGCTGAAGAGCGGCACATCTGGCGGAATATCGGCCTCGACGATGGTGCGCCGGATGAACGGATCGGGGTTCACGCCGTCCACCGTCAGTTCGACGATGTCGCCGGTCCAGATCAGCAGGATGTCCGCAATCCAGCCGTTTCGATCGTTGTAGCGTACCTGTATCCACCGTCCGTCGGCACTGCGACCGATAGCGGGCATGGTTGTGCCTGGTGGCGCAATCTCGATGCGCTCGAAATCGGGGCCGGGGCCGCGCCGCACGGAGCTAAAGTCCTGCGTTGTGGCGTAGACGGTGTAGTTGATTTCGATGGTCTGTGGGCCGTCGCCGTCGGCAGAAATCGTCGGGTCTGGCAGGGTGGTGAGGTCGCCTGTCCAGATCAGCAGCCAATCGACGACCCAGCCGGTTTGGCCTTCGTATTCCACCTGAATCCAGCCACGGGTGCGGCCCACAGCGGGCAAGGTCGTCTCTGGTGGAACAATCGCGAGGCGGTTCGCCGCGCCATCGGGCAGGGCGCGCAGCGATGAGCGGTCCTGCGTCGTCACGAAGACGCCGCTTTGGGCGGATGCGGCGACGGGCAATAGCAGTAGCGTCAATAGGACCCAGGGAAGTATGGGGCGGAGGCGCAGAAGCGCATCCCTACACATGGCTGTGAAAAATCGCATGATTATTCGCCTTCTTCGCTGGGGTCGACAGCCCACAGCAGCAGTTGACCGAACCCGGTCGTCAGGTCGGTGACGGTGCCGGTTTCCACGTCGAGTACCATCACGTGTTGGCCCACGTCCTCTTCGAGTTCGTCTTCGGGGAGTGGGGCACGCAACGCGATGTAGCGGCCATCGGGTGAGAAGTTGAAGCGCCCGTTGTACAGCCGCGCGCCGGTTTGTGGCAGGCAGTAGTTCCGTGTGAGGCCGGTTTCGCTGTCGTATACGCCGACCGGGTGCACGCGGCTATCGGTGCTGTACGCGCGATACCGGCCATCGGGTGACCACGTGCCACCCGGCAACGGGCCGATTTCGCCGAAGGCGTCGCGCGCGACTTCGTAGACGTAGAAGCGTGGGGCTTCATCGAAGGGCTGTGGGTAGCGGTAGTAGAAGCGGTCGCCGGAGGGGTGCCAGAACACGCTGAGGTCACCATCGGTGACGCGCGCGAACAGCTCCCACTCGTTGGTTTCGATATTCACGATGTAGTACTCGAAGCCGAGGCCCGTGCCCGTGCTGTAGTCGATGGCGGCGAGGGCAAGCGGCCCGGCAGGTTGCCGCGCGAGTAACGTTGCAGGCACGCCCGCGATTGTGATTTCCGGTATCCACGGCTCGGGGTCGGGGAAGACGCCGAGAATATCGCGTTGCAGCGCTCGCCGAATGCGCCCCCGGCTGTCCTCGACGAATACCTCATATTCGAGGGTGTCTGGTCCGGTCCAGTATACCTCGGGTGGTACGTAGGGGTCCTCCTCGCGGTCGAACAGCACGCGGAAATCGGTGCCATCGGGCCGTTGCAGGAAGATGAAGTCGTTACTGAACATGAGGAACCACGCGTTATCTGGTGAGATGCTGCATGGGAACACGATATCGCACAGGGGAATATCCTCGGTGGTGTAACGAGTGCCGTCTTCGGGTTCCACTGCCCAGTAGAAATCGCCGGATGCGGGGCCGATGATGCGCCCGGTGGGGTTATACATCGGCGGCGGGTTGCTGATGTCGTAGAGCGTTTCTGAGGGGCACAGGTTTTCTACCTCACCGAGTTGCGGCTTGTCGGCGATTTCGGCACGCGGAGGTGGCGTCAGCGTTACGGTGGGGGTGAGGGTAGGCCGTGATGTGCCAATGGGTGCGAAGGTCGGGGTGTAGGTGGGCAGCGCGCCGACGATGTTTCGGGCATCGTAACGGACGGCTGCCGTCGCGGTGCCCTGGGCGAGCAAGTTGCGATACCCCACTTCGATGCGATACACGACCAGTTCGCCGGGGAGGCTGCTCGCTGCGATGAGTTCCTCGTTGGGCGAGAGTAAGGCCGTACCCAACGGGCGCTCCTCCACGCGCTCGAACTCGCGGAGCACGGGGGCAATCGGGCGTTGATTTTCGGGTGGGGTGAAGTTGCCGATGGAGCGCTCGCCGGTTTCGCTGTCGATCATCATCGTGAAGGTTGCATCGACGCGCACATTGCCGAAGTCGTTGCGGTCGAAGCCCTCGCACAACACCGTCGAGACGAGGTTGGCCTCGCTTTCACTAAGGCCCTCAGTGATGGCGGCCCAATCTTCGGCGAACTGGTCGGCATCCGCCGGGTAGCGCTGTGTGAGGCAGGGTGGCACCCCGGCGATGACGATAGGTGTCGCGGTGGGGTTGAGTTCGGTGCGCTCCAGCCGTGTGATTTGCGCGGAATCGAACGTATCGACGGACGTGGCAAGCTCACACACGAGTGTTTCGAGGCGAGCGGCCTCGCCGGTATCGCGGCCACGCAGGGCCGCCCACCATACACGGCGGAGGGCATCACCGCGCAAATCGGTTTCGACGTCGCTCAGGCACGCGGGCACACCATCGGGGGCATACTCTGCGCCGAAGATGCGGTCGGGCTGCTCGCCTTCGGTGCCCTCCCCGTAGATGTATGCGGTACGCTCGTCGATCCAGCCATAGCGACGACCAGACGCGGGTGGCAGGTCATCGCCGGCGATGAAGAACAGCTTTTCACCGTCGAGGGTGTACCCGGCGACCTGGTTGCCCGGAGAGTAGGGGCCGAAGTCGTTGACGGAGTAGACTACTAGGAAGCGTTCCCAGCTTGGGGTGTAGTATACGTCCTGAACCCTGCTACCCGGTATTACATCGAACATCACCCGACGGCGTTCGTCGGTGCCCGCGTGGTACACCGCCATACCAGAAACGTCCACATCGCGGTCTCGGTCGTAAATTTCGAAGCGCGTCAGGTACTCGAAGCCGTCCGGCGAGGTCGCGACGATGCCACCGAACAGGTCTAGCACCTTGCGCTCGATGACTTCGCCCGTGGCGATGTCCCACAAGCGCCACTCGGTATCGCTGAGGGTGACGATTTGCGTGTTGTCTGGCGAGAAGAAGAAGCGCTCGAAGCGGCGCGAGTAGCGTAGGTCCTCATCGACCGTGGTGCCGTCGAGGGTGGTGCGCTGGAAGTCGGTGATGATTTGTGCGTCGGCGGCGGTGTAGGTGAGCACGCGATTGCGCGTGCGCGGTGAGTAGCGGCTGGGGTTGCGCAGCGACGGAATGAAGCTGTGCAGGGGTTGGCCGCTTGTCAGGTCGTAGGTTTCCACGCGTTCGTTTTCGCCGACGGTGCGGCGCAGCAGCACAGTTTCGCCGTCCTCGCTAATCTCCATCTGCTGGGTGCCGAAGCGGTTGAAGATAAAGTAGCCACGCCCCCAAAATTCATCGTAGACGAACAACAGCGCCGTGAGTTGGCTCTCGTCGCGGAAGGGCACGTTGAGGATGTCGATGAGCGTAATCGTAATCGGTGAGAGGCGCCAACGCCTATCGAAGCGATAGTTTTCGCCGAGGAAGACGCGCAGGAGTGGGTTGTTCTCGTAGCTGATTTCCTGGCCGATGACGCGTGCGTCGCGGCTGAACTCCAGCCCGCCGAGGTTTTCCAGGTCGTTGAGGCTAAGTGCCTGGTTGAGTGGTATTTCGACGAGCAGGCCGCGGTCGGTATCCACCTGTAGCAGGGTGTTCTGCCCTGGTGGGCGCACATAAATTTGCTCGTCGCGTACACTAAACCACACGTCGAGCGGGTCTTGCTCGTAGCGGTCGGTGGGGATGTCGTGGATAAGCTCGCTGGTGTAGGCGTCGAGCACGTGCAAGCGTCCTGGCAGGGCGGTTACGATGCGGTTTTGTGGGCCGAGCGTAAAGCCGTTGCGGTAATCGAAGAACGGTAGCGCCTCAACGTTGCGCGGGAAGGTCGAGTCGCCCTCGTTGCGGGCTGCGGTCAGGTTCCAAAGCCACGGGACGGTGCTGGTGTCGTTTTCGCGGCGACGAAGGGCCTGCGGGGCCGGGTAAATGCCGTTGAACAGGAGTAGATTGTCGTCGCGGGCGAAGGCCAGCGGGCCGGTGACGCGCAGCGCCTGGCTGAGGTCGTCGAGGAAGGCGACGCGTTGGCCGCTGTTGGCATCCCATAATTCGATGCGCGTATCGATGGCCAGTGCAAGCCAGTTGCCATCGTTGCTGAACAGCAGGTCGTTGTAGTTGCCGCTTTCATACAGGAGGTGTTGACGCTCGTAGGTTACGGCGTCGACGAGCGTAAGCTGGCCGTAGGCATCGACGACGGCGTAGCGCTCGAAGGTTGGGTCGTAGATGAGGCGGGACGGCAACGCGCGTCCGATTTCCGCCTCGACGGAGAACGATGTGCCGCGGAGGCTCTGCTGGGCGAGGACAACACCCACCGAAAGCATCAGTAGCAGCAACATGCAAACGACGATCAGTAACGGGCGTTTTCGCATTAACGGCTCCCCCCAGGTATATAACAGTTTACGTTCTCCAGTTTAGCACGGCTTCGAGTTTTCGACCGTGCCTGCAAACCCCGCGCTTTGCCTACGTTCGGTGGGCTTTCACCCCACGGTGGGGTGTGGACGTAACCCGTCGTGTTTCGAAACACAACCGCGCGCGCATCAACAAAGCACCCTTTGCAATGCCTTAACCGTTAAAGCACTGTTCGTAAATATTATGGGGTGATGACGTGTTTGCAAAGGTGCTTGTGACCGAACACGGGCGACACGGACCGCGCCGCCCGTGGGGTATTATTCGTAAAGCAGATGTTTTTGTCGCTCCACCTCGAAGTCGCGGCTGGCGTTGGCCCACTCGCGGAAAGTCGCTTCCATGTTAAAACTGTCTGTGTCGATTTGCTCGCGGACGGTGGTTGTGCCTACCAGCCTATCGAAGGCGTACACCGGGCCATCCCCGGCCCACTCGAACAGATCGGGATACAGTGAGGCCACCGCTTCGATGATCGTCAACCAAACTTTCAGGGGTTGGTAGTCGGCCTCCGCCGAGATGTGCACCTGTAGCCCCTCGCATACCTCGCCGGTGTAGCGATGTGCACCGGTGGGTTCGAAGCGGTGCGGGCGGAAAATGACGCCCGCGTCGACGGCTTGCACGATATGGTCGGCAAGGTCTTCGCCGTTCATCCACGGTGCACCGACGAGTTGATATGGTTGGGCGGTGCCCAGCCCTGCCGAGAGGTTGGTCCCGGCGAGTAGGCGCGAGCCAGGGTAGTGCTTGACGCTTTCGATAGCGGGGAAAAGCGGCGAGGGTGGCACCCACTCTAGCCCGGTTTGCGACCACAGCATATGGCGCTCCCAGCCCTCGCAGGGGATGACCGTCAGGTCGGCGGGGTGGTCGCGAAACTGTTCGTTGAGCATGTTGGCGAGTTCACCGGTCGTCATGCCGTGGCGCACGGGGATAGGCGGCCCGGCGGCGAGACTTGGCTTCGGTGGCAGGCCGAAGACGACTATCCCACCCAGGGGGTTTGGGCGGTCCAGCACCATGATGCTCTTCTTTTGGGTGTGGGCGTCGTCTAGCAAGTGCATCAGTTTTGTGGGTAACTCATCGTTGGTCGCGCCGATATCCTGGGTATCCCACACGAGGGTGTCGGCTTCGGGCCAGTCGACGAGGGTGAGGTGGTCTTGCAAAATGTGACTTGTGGCGCGGAGCGTCGCGTCGACAGCGGCTTCGTTGGTGTGGAGGGTGATCTTTCGCCCACGCAACGGCTCGAAGCGCTGACTGCACAAAACATCGATTCCGGTACGCATTTACGTAAAAAGTCTCCATCGTTGAGATGTGTCCATTTTTCTAAATTCTAACCTATGTTCGGCGATTGTACGGTTTTGTTCACCAATTTTTTGAATTGTGACGGGTGTGCTAAGCTTTACACAGTGCCTAAAGAGGTAAACCGGACACGACGAACATGACAACACGACGCCACATATTCTTTTTTGTGCTGCTTATTTTTATACTCATCGCGCCTGCCCAGGCGCAAAACGTCTTTATCGTCGATGATGCGGGCGATGCGGGCGACAGTAACCTTGCCGATAACGTGTGTGATACCGGGGCGGGGGTGTGTACGCTACGGGCGGCTATCGAACAAGCGGTTTCTGGCGATATCATTGTGTTTTCGCAAACCCTTGTGCCGCTTGGGTCTACGCAGACGATTACCGTCGGCAGCGAGCTAATCATCAATAAAGACCTCACCGTCGATGGTGAGGAGGACGACCGCATCACGCTTAACGGTGGGAACGCCAACCGCGTGTTTCATCTAACGACGGATAGCATCCTACTGACGTTGCAGTTCCTCACGCTGGCAAACGGCAACGGAACCGAAGGCGGTGCCATCTACGTGCAGGATGGGGCGCTCGCCCTTACGGATGTCACCATCCGCGATAGCGACGCAACATCGGGTGGTGGTGTTCATGTAGCGGGCGGGGCCGACAGCTTCACCGGCAACAATGTAACCTTCATTAACAACGACGCGACGGGGTCGGGCGGTGCGATCTACCAGGTCGGTGGGACGATGGGCATCTCGAACGCAGTGTTCACTACCAACACCGCGTCGATAGACGGCGGTGCGGTGTACTCCACAGTGAATACGTCGTTTTCGGCCTCCACGTTCAATCTCAATGTCGCGGCATCGGGTGGTGCGATATTCGCCTCGGGCACGAGTAACACGCTCGGTATCTCGACGAGCACCTTCCAGCAGAACAACGCAACGGGTGGCTTCGGCGGTGCGATCCACAACGGCCAGGTAGCGACCGTCACACGGAGCAGCTTCGCCAGCAACACGGCGACGGGGGTTGGTGGTGCGGTGGCGGTCAATGGCAGTGGGGCAACGTTGACGGCGACCAACTCGACGTTCAGCAGCAACGCATCGACGGGCGGCGGTTCGTCGGCGGTGGGTGGCGGTATCGGTTTGGTGAATGGTGGTACCTTCACAGGTAATCAGGTGACCATCGCAGACAACACAGCGACGAGCGGTGGTGGTCTCGGCATTAGCATTGCGGGTGCGGCCACCCTGCGCAACAGTGTGCTAGCGCGGAACTCCGCAGGGACAGGCCCCGATTGCTTCGTAAACCAGTTCGTAGCTACTGAGCAGGGGCGCAACTTCATCAGCAATACGGCGGATTGTGGCTTCAGCGATGGCACCATCACTGGCGCAGACTCCGGGTTGAGCAACAATACGATCGGCCAACCGGCATACTACACCATCGACGCTGATAGCCCGTTGTTGAATCGCGCGGTCGACTGTAACGTCGCGACGGACCAGCCGGGCACCAGCCGCACCAGCCCGCCTGGCGGTGAGTGTGACCTGGGTGCCTTCGAACGTACGGCAGGTTTCGATGCGGTACCGGCCACGTTGTCCCCCTCGACGGTCACATTTACCGAGGGCGAGACCAGCAGCGCGGTTACCGTCACGCTGGATATTTTTCCGATCCAAACCGTGACGGTGAACTTCACGTCCATCCAGAACCCGGCGCTGTGCGAAATCCGAGACACGGGTGGCAACGTCATTACCTCGGTGGATTTGGATGAGACGAATTGGAACACGAGCACGGTGCAGGTCTTCCTGTTTGCTGCCGACAACGCCGATGAAGACGGCGACCGGGTGTGTTCGTTCTCATCGACGTTAGTCTCGACGGGGGATGTGGTCTACGATGGGGTGACCGGGCCGGGGTTGGTCGGCAACATCATCGATGACGACAGCGTGCCCCCCCTGCCCGACATCATCTCCTTCCCGGCGGCGACCGAACAGGGCGGCGAAACGTTCGTGCGGCTGAGTCTGCTCGAAGGGTCGCCCCAGAACATCGTCTACCAGCTTTCCGAGGAACCCTCGAACCTCATCACGATTACGTTTTTACCACTCGATGCCGAGTGCGAAATCGTCAGCGGCTCGCCGCTCACACTTTCTCCGACGAACTGGGATCAGACGGGGTCCCTCAACACGGTTCAGGTGCGGGCGATACAAGATGGTGAGCAAGAACCCGACCACCAGTGCGAGATCCAAACCACGGTAACGGTAGATGGGGCCGCCCGTGACGGCTACGACACCCCGGATATCCTGGGTAGCATCCCCAGTGACCTGATCGAACCGCTAGAGGTGAACATCACCCCGCTTACGGCAACCCTATTCGAGGGTGAGAATTTGTCGGTGTCGGTTACTGCGAACGACGACAACTTCATCGAAGAAGACCCGATTGTCGTGAATATCGCCATCGCCCCGGCAGACGAGTGCACCCTGAGCAACACGGTCCTCACGCTGGACGAGGACAACGGCTTCGACCAAACGGTAACCATCCGCGTGAGCCAGGACAACGATGACGAAGAGGGGCAACACCAATGCGTTGCCACGTTCACGCCCGATAATGGGACGGCGATACAGCAGGTCATCATCACGATTCAGGACACGGTGGAAGATCCCGACATTCTGGTCAACGGTGAGGGGGCCGGTGCGCCGGTTTCGGTGAATTTGGTCGAAGGTGGCAGCGCAGAGACGGTCACCATCACGACGGTGGCGCGGCCCACAGCGTCTATTACGTTCGACATCGTCGCGACCGATGGGGAGTGCCTCGTGAACAACGGCACATCGGTGTCGGTCCAACTCGCGCCAGAAGACTTCGACACGGGGGCGACGTTTACTGTGTTGGCGGTCGATGACTTCGATAGGGAGTTAGACCCGCACTCGTGTACGGTGGCCATCACGGCGAGCAACAACGTGGCTGTGGCATCGGTCGAGGGGGTTATCGACGACAACGATGAGAACCCGCAGATTATCACCGACCCGCGTGACCCGGACTTCCTCGACCTCATCGAGGGGACATCGGCCAATTTGACGGTACGCTTCACTGCGGAACCGCTCGCGCCTGCGACGGTGACAGTCGCGAGTGAAGACCCGACACAATGTACTGTCGAGGGCCTGCCGTCCATTGCGGTGACGTTGTCGGGCGCGGGTGGGGTCAGCGGTGTACCGGTAAGCATCAACGCGGTGGCGGATGATGTCGAGGAGGGGACGCACTTCTGCACGTTGCAGGTTTCGGCAACTGGCTTCACCATCAACCCGGTAACGGTGCGCATCATCGACGAAGCGCCGACGCCGGTTACGCCGGAGGATGAGGAAGAAACCGAGACGGCGACTGTCGAAGATGTGGACGACCCAGATGAGACCCAGGACACCGAAGACACCAACGCGACCAGCACCCCCGATGCTGCTCAACAGACCGCCGCCGCGCCCGACGATGCAGCCCCCACGCCGGAACCGGCCACCGAGGTGCCGCTGGGCGTCGTGGTGAGCGACGAGGTGCGTGGGTTGGCCTGCCGTAGCGGCCCCTACCTGGGTGCTTCGCTGGTGTCGGTCGCCTTCCCCGATACCATCTACCCGGTGTTTGCACAAAACCAGGATGAAAATGGGAGTGTGCTGTGGTATCTCATCGACGTAGACGGTAGTGTGTGCTGGGTGAGTGGGGTGTTCGCCTCGCCGAACCGCGAGATCAACCTGCCGAACCAGGGGTCGGTGTTCGATAGTATCCCGGCATTGCCACCGAGTGGCCTCACGGCAGTTGTCATCAGCGACGAAGGCACCACGCTCCATCGTCGCCCAAGCCTGCGCGCAGCAGTTGTACTCGAAGGTGTGCCGAATGGGGCCGCTGCGAGCATCCTGGCGCGCACTATCCAGGAGGGTGTGGCACACTGGTACCTGGTGAACTTCAACGGGGTGGTCGGTTGGATGCCAGCCGCTGACGCTGAAAGCAACGGCTCAGAGATCGACCTGCCTCGCTACTAAGGCACAATGATCATTAGCTGCCAGGCAGAAAAAAACCCTCGCTCGGGGGTCTTCGGTTTGTCGATAAGGGCTAGTCGGTGACGGCGACAGGCGTGCCCTCGGCGCTGCACTCTGGTTGGATGCGGTACTGTGCGCGCTGCGCGCACGTGAAGTCGATAATGTAGCGGTTTTCCAGCGTCCATGTGACGATCTGTGGGAGTGACCGAACATGCCACACGCGCACGGTCCCGTCTTCGCTGGCGGTGATGGCGCGGTCGCCGCTCGGCAAAAAGGCGACATCGAGAACCGGCGCGGTGTGACCATCGAAGCGTTGCAGGGCAGTCCCGCGCTGTAAATCCCACAAAATGACGCGTCGATCGTTCCCTGCCGTGATCGCGAGGGAGGCATCTGGGCTAAAGGCAACACCGTAGACCTCGTCGTCGTGGCCCTCCAACCGGAGGGTGTGCGTCTCGGCTTCCAAATCCCACAGGAGCACACTGCCATCGGTCGACGAGGTCAGCGCGCGCGTGCCATCGGCGTTCAGTTCGATGTCGGTGATGGCGGCGCGGTGCCCCGGCAACGCCGCGCGAATGCTGCCGTCGTTGAGGTTCATCATCAGCAGTGAGCCGCTACGCGTGCCGAGCAAGGCCGTGTTGCCATCCGGCAAAAAGTCGAGGCTGGTAACACGGGTCGCGGCGTCTTGCGTGCGATAGATTTCGCTACCGTCTTCTAGATTCCACAGAATGAGTGACCCATTGCGCGCGCTGGAAAGCACCACATCGTTGTTGGGGCCGAATGCCGCCTCCACCACCGGGTTGTTGTGGCCTACGAGGCGCAGGAGCGCGTCGCCGGTTTCCAAATCCCACACGGTGATGATGCCATTGGCCCCGGCGCTTAGGGCGCGCTCGCCGTCCAAACTCAACTCGGCAGCGCTGATGCTCGCTGTAGCGGGGGCATCGCGCTCCTGCTCATCGAGCGGTTCGGCCTGTAGTTCGGTGATGATCTCGCCTGTGTTTGTGTTTAGCGTCACGATGCGACCATCGCTGAGGCCGGCAAGCGCTTGCGCCTCTCCAGTATCGACCGAAAAGGCAGCGCTGTTCAGGTCGAAGCGGTGTGCCTCGGCCCCGTGGCGGATATCCCATAAGCGCAGGGTGTTGTCTTCGGCGCCGCTGATGAGTTGCTGGCTGTTCGGGCTGATGGCGACACTCAGCACGGCCCCTGTGTGCCCGCGAAATTGGCTGAGTTCCTCGCCGGAAGCCTCGTCCCAAATGCGAACGGAGCCGTCACTGGATGCTGAGGCGATGCGTTGCCCGGTGGCATCGAAAGTAACTTGGTTGACAGCCTCACGATGACCGAAGTAGCGGCGCACCTCGCGCGAAAAACGGACATCCCACAGGCTGATGCGCCCCACCGCATCCGCAGAAAGCACCGTCGGACTCACCGGGCTGAGCGACACCGAGAAGACACGGTCGGTGTGCCCGAAGAAACGCCGTTCTTCGAGGCCCATGCGGGTGTCCCATTGGCGGGCGGTGGTGTCGCCACTGCCGCTCACGAACGAATCGCCTGCGTGGTCGAGGGCATACACTGGCCCCTGATGACCCGTATATTCACGCTCGAATTCGGTTGCTTTCTGGTTCCAGGCATACACGATGCCATCGGCCCCACCGAGGAGCACGACATCACCAGCGGGGTTGTAGGTGGCGCTCAGCAGCCCGCTGGACAGGCTACGCACGAACGTGAGTTGGCGACCGCTGGCAATATCCCAGCGGCGGGCACTGCCATCACCACTCACGCTGATGAACTCGCGGCCATTCGGGCTGAGCACCACCGCGTTCACGGTGGAGGAGTGGCCGGTGTAAACCTGCAAGGTCTCCCCGGTGGCTAAATCCCATAGGCGGACCGTGCCATCGCCGCTGGCGGAGAGGACGCGGTCGCCACTGGGTAAAAACGTCACCCCGAAGATGTGCGCGTTATGCCCAGCGAGCACGCGGCGGGTGCCGGGGGCGTAGGCCGCATTCGCGAGCACCAGCATGCTTTGGTCGGGCGGGTTGTCTAAATCGACGGCCTGAAGGGCGAGCGCAAGTGCGATGTCGGTATTGTTCGCGCTGAGGGCCTCCTGGGCGCTGGCAGCGAGGGCATGGCTGCGGGCTTCGGCGGCGCGGCGCTCCGCGACCGAGCGTTCGGCATCGGCGATAGCCACGGCCGTCGAGGCGTTGTGCGCGTTCTGCTGGGCCGCCTGTTGCTGGCCGTACGCCAGCACGGCAAGTATTGTCGAAATGGTGGCAGCGACGATGAACACGGCTAGCAACCAGCTCAACCGCTGCCGATTGGCGCGTTCCAGTTCGTCTTCGCGGGCGAGGCGCTGCCTTTCGGCAGTCTGCCGACGTTGGTCTTCGTCGATGCTGGCCTGCAAGTAGGCTTTTTCGCCCTTGTTGAGGGCCATCACGGTGCTTTCGCGCCATTCCTTGAACTGTTCCAGGCGGGTACCGCGCGCCAAAAAGCTGACATCGTAGTCGCTGTTGGCCCACTCCTCGGCAGCTTCGGCGACACGCCGCTGCGTGCGCAAGTCGTCGCGCGAGGCGTTGAGCCACTTGCGCAGTTGCGGCCACGCGCGAATAAGCGCCTCGTGGGCGATTTCGACGGTGGGCTGGCGCGAGGCCGGTTCATAATCGAAGGTAAGCAGGCGGTACTGCCCATACTGTTCGAGCACGGCGTCGGCGCTGCCCTCATTGGTAATCAACTCGGAGCGAATCACGCGGCGGCGGGTGTCCTCGGTGCCCTCGCCGAGCGTCACCAGCCGCAGAAATATCTGCTGGGCAGCGGCCTTGTTGGCCTGCGGTAGGCGTACATAAATCTCCTCGGCACGCCGAGCCAGGGCACCACTCACGCCGTCGATTTCGTGGTACGTCTCCAACGTGAGGGTTTTGCCGTCGCTGTGCTCGAACATCTCGGTGAGGGCATATTGCAGCAGGGGTAGGGCGCTGGTGCTCTCGCCGACATCCTTCACGACGGCGGCGACGAGGTCTGGCTCGACGACCAGGCCGACGCGCTGGGCCGGCGCGGCGATGGCGCGCTCGAGGTCGGTTTTGCTCATGGGCAGCACGACTTCGGTGTTGGCCCGCACCAACTCACCGAACTCGCCATAAATCAACGGGCGGTCGTAGAAATCGGCGCGGAGGGTGACCACGACGCGTAAGCGGCTGCGGGGGTCGCTAACGGCAGCGCGAATGCTGTCGAGGAAGTGCAGACGCTCCTCGTCGTCCTCGACGAGTGTGAACGTTTCCTCGAACTGGTCGATCATCAGCACGAGTTCGCTGTTGTCGTCGGGCAGTACCCGCTTGAGCGTGCGCACGAGACCGCGTTCGTTTTGCCGGAGCTGTTCGCTAAGGCTCTCCGGCGGATTCACGGCGATGCGCAACAGCGCCACTTCGAGTTCGCGAAGGGGGTCGCTACCGGGGAACATCTCCATAAAGAACCAGTTTTCGCTACCGGGGAGGTCGCCACGGCGGAGGGCGGGCACCAACCCGGCGCGCACGACGCTGCTTTTTCCGCTGCCACTAGGGCCAACGACGGCCAGGAAACGCGTACCCGTCTGCGAGACATCGAGGCGGGCCACGAGCCGCTGAATGAGTGCTTCGCGCCCGAAAAAATCTGGCGCGTCGGCCTGTTGGAAGGCCCGTAGTCCTTTGTATGGGTTGGTCGGTGGCGGGATGGGTGTTCCCATCAACGGGGTCGTTTCCCGCATTTCCTCGATGTCTTCGCGGTCGATGAGCAGTGTGTCGCTATCGGCGATGGGGTAGGCCTGCCCGGCGCTCGCGGCCTGCCGGAAAGCCTGCGCAAATGTGAGGGCGTCGGAATAACGCTCGCGCGATTTTTTGGCCGTTGCACGGTTCAACACTTCATCTAGGCCGCGCGGAAGACCGGGCCGTACCTCGCTTAGCGCGGTGAGGGTCTCTGCCACGTGTTTGTAGATCATGCCCTGTGGGGGCGTGCCTTCGAAGGGGTGCTTGCCAGCCAACAATTCGTAGGTGAGGATGCCGAGGCTGTAGATATCGGTTTGTGGGGAGAGTGGCATACCCCGAATCTGCTCTGGCGCGAAGTACGCCGGGGAGCCGATAAGCTGACCGCTGGCGTTGGGGTCGGTATCGAGCAGGCTGATATTTTTGGCGATGCCGAAGTCGGCGAGGTAGGCGTTTTTGTCCTCGTCCAGCAATATGTTGTCCGGCTTGATGTCTCGGTGAATCACATTCGCCTGGTGGGCGATCATCAGCGCGCTACAAATTTGCTCCACCAGCAAACCGATGGTTTCCAGCGTCCAAATTTTGCTGCGCATGGTGGGGCGCAGGCTACCGCCGCGCAAATACCGCATCACGAGGTAAGCACCGGTTGGTTCGCGCCAGTAGTCGTAGAGTGGCACGATGTGGAGGTGCTCTAACCGGGCGACAAGCTGGGCTTCGGCTTCGAAACGGCGAATGAACTCTGGGCGGTTGGCAAACTCAGGGCGAATAATTTTGACGGCGACTTCGCGCCCGACTGCCGTTTGGTAGGCACGATACACCGACCCAAACCCACCGACGCCGATTTCTTCGCGTACTTCGTAGCCTTTGATTACCGTCGCCATGCGCGTCCCCCGGTTACAGTGGCGTCGATTATAGCATGGGGGGCTAGTTTTCGGCATGTGTGTGGCAACCGTGGTGTGGGCGTTGGGTGCAATACGGGCTAACCGGCCTATAATCGAGGGTGGAAAGGAGCCTTCACGATGACCCAACGCTTGCTGTTGATCCTGTGTTTCGCCCTGGGGGTGCTGTATTTGCCGATGCTGGCGCACGCGCAAGGTGGCGACGATGCCCCGCCAACCATCGATATTGCGCCTGCCCCACAGGCGACGCCGACGGCACTACCGCCGCCGACGGTATTGCCTACCGACGTTCCGCCGCCGACCGCAGTCGATTTACCAACTTTGCCGCCGACTGCTGTGCCCACCTTGCCGCCGACATCGGTGCCAGCTGACGCAACCGAAACCGAAGCACCCGCCGAACGGTTTTTCCTGTCGGTGGTGGTGGATAGCGCATTTATCCGCAGTGAACCGCTGCTCGACGCCGAACCTAGCGCGAGTGCCTTCGAAGGGGACCGGCTGGAAGCCATAGGCCGCAACGCCGACGGCACCTGGTACGAGGTGAGCCGTCCGTTTTCGAACAGTGTGCTCGGCTGGATTTCCAGCGAGGTGATTGCCCGCCCCGATACCGCGATTATCGCGCTGCCGATTACGAGCACCGCCGGGATTACCGGGCCAGAACCGGTTTTCGATACGGGGATCGCGGCGTTTGTGCTGGGGAATACGTCGCTGCGAAGCGAACCGGGCCTGCGTGCGTCGCGGGTTGCGGTGATGCCCGCCAGCGTGACCGTGCCGGTGCTCGCCCGTAATGCCGATGGCTCCTCGTTGTTGGTGAACTACAACGGCTTCGTGGGGTGGGTGGCTGCCTTCCTCGTTCGTACCTCGACGGACCCGCTCGACGCACCGCTGGACGAAAGCGCCCCGCCACCGATTTTCGGCGGCGAGCAAATCCCGGTAGAGTTACAAATTGCGCAGGTGGATCGCTTGCGCGACTACGCCGAGGCGCAGTTCGACGTGGCCGTCGCCCTCAACGGTTATTGGGCTGTCGTGCTCGATGGCACGGTGGTGCCCTGCGACCCGCTCCCGGCGATCGAACCATACGCTTTCAGCAACGAGGATGTACGCCAACTGCCAGAGATTCGGCGTATTGCGCCGCGTATGCTGGAGGCCGTCGCTGCCCTTAACGCGTCTATCGCGGAGATGGAGTGCGGCGTCGTGCCGGTGGGTGATGTGCAGGGCGCACGGGCTGCGGCCATCAATGCGCGGCTCATCCTCGAAAACTCGCTGTTCCAGGTGAACAATGTCGAGGAAGTGGTGCTCGCCCGTCGCTAGGTGTCGTAACACGACGCACCGCAACTCGCGCGGTGCGTCGTGTACAATATTGGGAGTGAGCAGAAGGAGGACCGGTACCCATATGGATTTACAGGCGCTCGACGAGAACTTCATGCAGCTTGCCGAGGATGTCGGCGACATTTTACGCGGGGTAGGCCGCAACTGGAACGCCGAGGAACAACTGGACAACGACAACCCCGATGAGGCCGACGCAAGACGGTTTGCGCTGGGATATGCCTTCGCCGAGGCGACTGCCGATGGCAGCATCACGCCGCCGCATGTCGATTTATGGATATGGTATGGCCCTACCGGTACCGTCATCGAGGGGCGCGAGGGCAAGGAAGTTCGGCTGGAACTGGGCGAGACCGACGAAAAGCGCGGGTACGTCAAAATCACGTTTGTGCCAGAGCACGAGCAGGATTTCCTCATCAACGGCGACCACCTTGTCCACTCGCTCGGCGAACTGCGCGATCGCCTCACGCTTATGTGGAATGCGAACGAGTTTGGTGTGGTCGATAAGCGCGAGGAAGAAAACCGCCCGGTGCGCGACCAGTATCGCACCTACGGCCCTTATGTTCGCGAGCAGATTCGCGGCGTTATCGCCGTGATGGGGCGTATGGGTAAGGCGTGGGGTGGTGAGGAGCAAACCGATAACCGGCCCGATGATACGCGCCGTACCGGGCTTATCCCTGTGGCTGGTGCCAGCGGACCGAAGCGCTATTGCGTCAGTTACCTTGGGCCGCACCTCGCCGAGAGCGACGGCGGCCTCCTGCAAATCGACCCCGGACGGGTGTGGCTGGACTTGTGGCTTGGCCCCAAGGGTGAGTTGCAAAAGAGCAAGCGCGGGCGCGTCCTCAAGCTAAAGAACCCCTCGGCGACGCGCATCGTCGCGACATTCGACCCGGCGGAGACCGTCATCAAAATAGGCGGCCAGCAGGCTGCCACCGCCGCCGAATTCAAGGATTTGATGGTGACAATGTGGAAGCGCGGGGCCTTCGAATTACCGGGCTAGTGCTGTGTGTCGCTATCGTCGTCCATAAAATGGTCAGAGTAGATCATCACCGCGATGGAGGTGCTGATACTGAGCACCACGGCCAGGGTAACTGCCGGGTTGAGAATTGCCTGCAAATCTTGCACCATAGCCTGCAACACATCGATACTGCCCATACTTCGTTGGCCCCGCACAAAAACTCTTGTCATAGTCATTCTATTAGAGAGTTATGAGTATGAAAAGGGGTAAGCCGCCCAAATGTGCGCGGCGCTTTGCTGTTCAACCTGCATGAGTGTGGATAGATGACCTTCTTCTACAGTGACGATTTCCGGTTTCCCTTACCGCCCGACCACCGCTTCCCGATGAGCAAGTACACGGGCCTGCGCGCGCGGATGCTCGCGGCGGGGGTTGCCACCGAGGCCGAGATGGTCGTGCCGGAAGGGGCCAACGATGCGCAGATTCGGCGTTGCCACAACCCCGAGTATATGGAGCAAGTTAAGCTGGGCCTGTTGACAGAACGCGAGATTCGGCGCATCGGGTTTCCGTGGTCGCCGGAGCTTGTGATACGTTCGCGTCATTCGGTGGGGGGGACGCTCGGCGCGTGCCGCGAGGCGCTCCGCAAGGGCACGGCGATGAACCTCGCGGGGGGGACGCACCACGCGTGCCCCGACCACGGCGAGGGGTATTGCGTGTTCAACGATGTAGCGATTGCCGCCCGCACCATGCAGGCCGAGGGTCACGTGCAGCGTGTGGTCATCGTCGATGCCGATGTGCATCAGGGCAATGGCACGGCGGCCTGCACCGAGGGCGACAACTCGATTTTTACGTTCAGCATCCACGGGGAGAAGAACTATCCCTTTCGCAAAATCCCCAGCGACCTCGACATCGGCCTGCCGAACGGCACCCACGACGACATGTACCTGCACGATTTGCGCGAGGGCGTAGAATACGCGCTGGAGCGCAGCCAACCGCAACTCGCGATTTTCATTGCTGGGGCCGACCCATTCGAGGGGGACCGCCTCGGTAAGTTGAACATCTCAAAGGCGGGCCTCGCTGCGCGCGACCGGCTGGTGTTCGAGTTGTGCTACGGGGTTGGCGTGCCCGTCGCGGTGGTGATGGGGGGCGGCTACGCGCCAAACGTCGACGACATCGTGGATATTCACTTTCGGACGGCGGCCACCGTCGCCGAGATGGAACGGGTGTGGGCGGCGCGGTGCTGATTTCCCAATTTGGGAGGGGTAACACTGCGCAGATTTTGCCGCACACTGAAGTGCTTTAGTTTTTGGATGTTCCCTCGTTGTCTGTAGTTCATGTAGTTAGCTTCATCTAATAACGGTAAGTTTGCAATCCTGCGATTGTCCAAAATATCCCCCTACCCAAAGGTGTAGGCCCCACCTACCCGCTCGACGGATATTCCCCCTGGCGGACCTGCGGCAAACTAGAGCACATCAGGAAACCAACAGGAAAACACAGGAACATGGCGACTCTCAAGAGCCTTTCCGATGAAATGGCGCAGATGGTGGAAACCGTCGGCGCAAGCCTGGTGCGCGTCGATGCGCGCCGCCGTTTACCGGCCTCGGGTGTGGTGTACAGCGCGGATGGCGTCATCGTGACGTCGCACCACGTTGTGCAAACCGAAGAGGGCATTCACGTGGGCCTGCCCGATGGCCGCAACGTCGAAGCACAATTTATTGGCCGCGACCCCTCGACGGATTTGGCGGTGCTCAAGGTCGATGCCGAGGGCCTCATGGTGCCGACGTGGGTCGAGGCGGCTGATGTGGCCGTGGGTCACATGGTGTTGGCGCTGGGCCGCCCCGGCGACACGGTTCAGGCGACGTTGGGTGTGGTCTCCGCGCTGAGTGAGGGCGCGTGGCGTGCGCCGACCGGCGGCAGCTTCGACCGCTACCTGCAAACCGATGTCACGATGTACCCCGGCTTCAGCGGCGGCCCGCTGGCCGGTGCCGCTGGCGGCGTGCTCGGCATCAACACCTCGGCGCTGATGCGCGGCACGAGCCTCACAATTCCGACGGGCACTATCGTGCGCGTGGTGAGCACGCTCATGGAGCATGGTCACATTCGGCGCGGCTACCTCGGCGTGAGCGCGCAGGCCGTGCGTTTGCCAGAGGACGTGGCCGAGTCGGCATCGCAGGAGACGGGGTTGCTCGTCGCATCCGTCGAGAGCGGCAGCCCCGCAGCCGATGGCGGGGTCCTGCTCGGCGATACGATCGTGTCGCTTGATGGCCAGCCGACCCGCAGCATGGACGAACTCATGGGTTTGCTGATGGGCGACCGCGTGGGGCAGTCGGTGCCGGTGACGGTCGTTCGTGGCGGTGCGATGCAAGACCTCGCGGTGACGGTGGGTGAGCGTGAAGAACGTGCCGAAACCGAAGACGACGGTCGTACGTGGGGTCCGCGTGGGCCGATGGGCCGTCGTGGGCGTCGGGGTTCGTGGGGCCGATAGAAGCAAAGTGCTGAGTGGTGAGTGCTGCGTAGGATCGCCTGCCGGTTTGCTTTTGGTAGGAGCCGGACCGTTTGGAAGATCGAACCGTACGGGGTGCTCGTTGCTCGACAGTGTATCAGAATGCTCGTGAAACGAAGGACAACACGATGGCTGGCATTCTAGCGCAGCTCAACCAAGAAATTGCCGAGGTCAACAACGACGTGCAGCGCAGCCTCGTTTACATCGAGACGGTGCGTGGCAACGGTGCGGGGACCATCTGGCATGAGGACGGCTTGATCCTCACGAACGCGCATGTGGTGGCGAACAGCCCACGCTTGCGCGTCACCCTGGCCGATGGCCGGACGCTCCCGGCGCAGGTGCTCGCCCGCAGCAACGAACTGGACCTGGCCGCGCTCAACATAAACGCGACCGGGCTGCCGACCATCGCGCTCGGCGACAGCCAGAACCTGCAACCCGGCGAGTACGTGATGGCTGTGGGGCATCCGTGGGGTGTGCGCGGCGCATTGACGGCGGGCGTCGTCATTGGGGCGGGTGCGAACCTGCCAGAGCGCCCGATGAACGGCACCGACTGGCTCGCGATGAGCCTGCACCTGCGCCCGGGGCATAGCGGCGGGCCGGTAGTGAACACCGCTGGCGAACTGGTCGGCATCAACACGATTATGGCCGGGCCAGAAGTGGGCGTGGCCGTGCCCGTCCATGTGGCGAAGGCCTTCCTCAAGGCGGCGCTGGGCAGCGAAAGCGCCCGGCTGCGTGCCGCAAGCGCACCGAAGCAAGCCGACGACGGCGCGCAGTACGTCTAAGCAAGCCAAGCAATACCCCGACAATCATGCACTCTCTGTGTGCCCGGTGTGATGACGCACCGGGCTTTTTTGTTGGCAAATGGATCATGTAAAACATGTGATCCATCGAAAATTGCGTTTGATGTTGAAAGGCGAGTTACAACGGATAGCTGTGAAGCGGTAGCCACCCCGTTATTTAGGGCCAATCGGAACTGGGGTGTGGCCGGAAAACCAGCCCTCTCCACAACAAGAATCCTTCAGTGAACACCCCCGTAAACGACAAGCATCCTTCATCCCAGACTGTGTTTTCGCTCATATTGCCCGGTACCGACCACACAGCACCGGGCATGAAGTATCGCGCTATTCTTCGTCGGCTTCCGGCTCGGGGATGATGGCCACCTCGGCGATGTGCCCGCCGGGGGTAAGGTCGCGGCCTTCGAAGGCGGGGTAGTCCGGTTGGTAGCGCCGTGCCCGGAACACGTTCACGGGCATCCCCTCGGGCAAACGGAACTGCCATGTACGCTCGCCGTTCTGCTGCACCTTGAAGATGTGGTTGGCCTGGCCTTCGGTGACCAATGTCGTGCCGATGGGCAATCGCTGCACCCCGGAGAGGAAGATCGACGCGAAGCGGTCGTTCTGGTCGTGGCCGTAGGTCCACAAGGGTTCCGCCGGGCCGAAGACGCCGTCTTCGAGGGCGTACGTGCCGTCGTCGAGCAGCGGCGGCGTGAATTCCACCACAGTCGAGTAGAAGATTGCCGGATCATCGGTGGGGTGGCGGTTGCTGTACGCGATGATGTTCCCTGCGCCGGGCAAGCCCTGTGGTACCCACTGCACATCGTGCTGGAAGAAGTAATACTTGTCGGTCTCGTCGCCCTGACGGTAGGCGCGTGGGTTGCCCCAGCGATACAGCAAATCGCCGGCTGGCCCGGCGGCCTCCTCGGTGCTGATGCTATGATCGACGATCCACACCTCGTGGAACTCGCGCGCGCTGATGGCGATCTGGTCGAGTTCTGGGTGGTAGTCGATGGCATTGGCGTGAATCCAGTCCGCGAGGTTGGTGCTGGCCTCTTGAAAGTTCACGTCGATGAGGTGCGGGCTGGCGGCGACATCGCCGAAGTTGGCCTTGGTCTCGTCGAAGTCCTGCACAAGGTGATCCCACACGCGCCACACCCATACGACCTCGTTCGTCTCGCGGTCGAGTTCGATCACCGCATCGGGCCACAGGCCGAACTGCCCTTCGTCCTCATCGAAGAAGTCGGGGTCGCGGCCATTTTCGATGGCCTCTTCCGGCGAGATGTACTCCCACACCAAAAACATGATGTTGCCGTTCGGCAGCACTTCCACACCGTGGTGGATACGGTACAGCGGGTCGTTGAATTCGTATTCCCACACGAGGTCGCCATCCCAGGTGTATTCCTCGAAGCGCCCATCGATGTCGGCGAAGGCGATGGTAGCGGCGAAGTTCTCAGGGTCGGGGTTTTGTGGGCGTACCGTCACGAGCAAATTGCCGTTCTCTTGCAAAATGGCGTCACGGCCCTCATCGCTGGCCTCCCACTGATTAATCACACGCCCCTGTGCATCGATGAGGTAGATGTGAGGGTCGTTCTGGGCTTTGAAGAGGGTGTAGCCCTCATGATTGCCACTGGGGTTCGCACCCATTAACAAAAACGCGAGTGCCAGCAGGCATAGCGTCTGACCGAACTTTTTCAACATGAAGAACAACCTCTGCGGTGTTATGTTTAGTAAGCGCCCTTAGTTTAGATGAGTGCTACGGGAGAGCAAGGTCAGGTTAAGTGGCTGGTGATGGCCAGTATGCTGCGTCTACAAACGTCCCTTCGGCGAGAGGTCGCGGCCTTCGAACGCCGGGAAGTCGGGTTGATATCTGCGCGCCCGGAAGATATTCAAAGGTGCTGAGGGCGACGTACGGTAAACCCAGGCCCGTGCGTTGTTTTGCGTGACCTCGAATATGTGGTTGGACTGCCCCTCGATGACCAGCGTATTCCCGTTCGGCAAACGTTGTACACCAGACAATAACTGAGACGCAAAACGATCTGACGGAGCGTGGCCGTAAGTCCATACCGGATTTTCGGGTGGGTATGCATTACCGAACCAGGCGTAGGTTCCATCGTTGAGTAGCGGCGGTGTAAACTCCACTATTGTAGAGTAGAACCCTCCGTCGGCGCCGATGGGGTGACGATTGCTGAAGGCGATAATATTCCCTGCACCTGGATGGCCGTCTGGAATCCACTGGGCATCGTGCTGGAAGAACAACTCCGTATGTTCTCGGCCACCCTGACGGTAGGCACGTGGATTGCCCCATCGATACAGCAGGTCACCAGCCGGGCCGGCGGCCTCCTGGATGGTTGTGTTGTGGTCGATGATCCAAATTTCGTGGAATTCGCGGACGCTAATCATCACCTGGTCGAGTTCCGCGTTGTAGTCGATGTTGTTGGCATGAGTCCAGTCGGCGATGTTATTGCTAGCCTCCTGGAAGTTGATGTCGATGAGGTGGGGGCTTTCGGCCACATTGCCGAAATTGAGTTTCGTGGCGTCTAAGTCCTGGACGAGATGCTCCATCATATGCCACTCCCACACGATTTCGTTCGTTGTGCGGTCGACTTCAAGAATTGAATCTGGCCACAGGCCAAGCTCATAGTCGATAAAGTCCGGGTCACGCCCGTTGAGAATCGCCTTCTGTGGCGAAACATAGGTCCAAACCAAAAACATGATATTGCCATTTGGTAACACTTCGAGACCGTGATGTGCCCGGACGCGCTCGCCATCTACTTCGTATTCCCAAACCAGTTCACCGTCCCAGGTGAATTCCCGAAAGCGGCCATCAATGCTGGAAAAAGGTAACCCGACGAATTCTGCATCAAAGTCGGTATGGGGGGCTGTGACGATCAGATTCCCGTTTTCTAGCAGGACAGCATCGCGGCCTAGTTCGCCGACATCCCATTGATGCACGATATTGCCTTCGGTGTCTATCAGGTAGACTTCTTCGGTATCCTGCAAGGTGAAGAGAGTGTAGCCGTTGGGGTCGCGTGTTGGTTGTGCGCTAGTGGTGCTGGCGATAATGAGAGGCAGGAAGAGCAACCAGAGGAAATGCTTCATAGGAAATCCTTGAATTTATTGAGTTTACAGAGAGGATAACGTGTTTTATCCACTTCGCAATAGATGAGACGGTAGTTATGTAAGTTGCAGCCAATGCACATCCTCGTGCGACAGCGTAAGATGGCCATTGGCATCGATGAAGCGGTCGGCGTCGCCATCCTCGAAACGGATAAGGTCGAAGGGGGCGGTGCGGCCTCGGCCTTCGATGGCGTCGCGCACCTGCGCCTTAAGCGGACGAATGTCCTTGCCCCATTTGGCGATGGCGAAGTGTGTCGACGGGAAGCGCCGCGCGAGCGACTCGATTTTGCCCGCGCCGACGGCACCGGCCTCGCCCCAAAAACGTACACCCATCCCCACCCCGAGGATTTCCTGCTCCGCATCGATGCTCACCACGTCGGGTTTGTAGCGGTCGCCGATGCGCACTTCCACCGCGAGGTCTGGGTAGGTGGGGAGGTACAGGCCCCATAAGAAGGCCTTCATGAGTACGTGTTCATCACGTTCGACCGGGTTTTTGATGAACACCACGCTTTGCCCGTCGGCGGTGAGCTTCAGCTTGCGCGGCACGATAAAACGATTCGGGGACATAGCACGCCTCATAAAGCAATCAGCGAACGGTTTTAACACACCTGGGCGACGCTGCATATGGGCTGTAAGGCCGTTGCAGTGCAAGTACCCTTTTGCTACCATCATAACGATATGGTAAAGCATAGCAGGTAACCGGAATGACAGACGCAGTGCGTCGGTGGCTGGCAACGGAGATCAAACAATTGCCCTCGGTGCGGGCCGTGGGGTTAGGCAAAAACGACGACATCGTGGTGCGGACGTGGGTCGGACTACGGGTGAATGTGTACTTCCTGCATCACGTGCCGAACGCGCGCGCACTCAAGCGCACCTTGCAGGATAACCGACGGGCGTACAACAGCACGATGTACATCCTCTCGCCGAATTTAGTGCCCGCCGATGGCGAACAGTTCACACCACCCGATTGGCTCGATGGGCTGCATATGCTCAACCACGAGTGCCTGTACATTTACGATGATGAAGCGCCCGCAATCAACGCGGTGCATTTCGCCTACCTCGCCGATGGCGTCACCCGTGAGGCATGGCATGGCCCGCCAGTCGAATTTAAGAAGTTGCGTGGCCTTAGCCAGAGTGTTACTGTGCGCGCCATGAAAGGCAACTGGCTGGTCGCAGATTTCGGGTCGCAGCCCTTCTGGAAAAACATGGATTATCGCAACACGCGCAAGGGTGGCCGTTACAAGGAGCGAAAGCGCTACGCGCGGCGCTTCGTGTGGGGGCAGTACGACGCGGGGAGTAACCCCGGCGGCCCAACGATGGTGGAAACGCACGCGAGCAAGCTCACGCAGTGCTACGTACAACTGGGGGTGGAGCCAAACGCCAGCAAGGATGAGGTCAAAGCGGCGTTTCGCAAGCTGGCGCGCGAGGTTCACCCGGACACGACCGACCTGCCAGCCGATGAAGCCGCGATGCGCTTCCGCGAGCTAACCGACGCCTACGAATTCATCAAGACGACGCAGCGCTGGTAGCCATGGCAACCAAAACGACGAAAACCAAATACCGCCGCCCGAATGCCGTCACGTTTCTGTGGCGGCGTTTTCGCGCTTCCGAAAAGGCGATTCTGCTCATCCTTGCGGTGCTGTTGGGCCTGGCAAGTGCGGGGGCCATCTGGCTGTTTCGGGTTACCATCGAAATCTTCCAACGCATTTTCGTGGAGTGGTTCGCCTTCGATGTGCTCGGTGGTGCGTGGGGCGTCATGGTTGGGCTGGGTGTTGCCGGGTTCATAGTCGGCTGGATTATGCAGCGTTTCGTCGGCCACGAGCGCTACCGCAACGCAAGTATGGTCGTCGAGAGCACCGCACTGGCCGGTGGTCATCTGCCGTATCGCAAAATGCCGCCGAAGGCCTTCGCCTCGGCGCTGTCGATTGGCGCGGGCGCGAGTGTCGGCCCGGAGGACCCCGGCGTGCAGATATGCAGTCACCTGGGCGCGTTTATGGGCGAACGCATGGAACTAACGGAAAAGCAAATGCGCCTGCTGGTGAGTGCGGGCGCAGCGAGCGCGATTGCCGCCGCCTTCAACGCGCCGATTGCGGGTGTGTTCTTTGCGCTGGAGGTTGTGCTCAATGCCGAGCTAGAGACCGAGTCCGTGGGCGTTATTGTGCTCGCGAGTGTGATCGCGTCGGCGTTTACGCAGGCGTTGCAAATCGCGACGCCGCCCCTGGGGCCGTTCACGTATGCGCTGAATAACGTCGGCGAGATAGCGCTGTTTGTGCCCCTGGGTTTGATGCTCGCACCGTTCGCGGTGGCCTTCCTCAAGCTCATCTACTGGCAGCAGGACTGGTGGAGCGCGCGCCTGCAAGGCCACCCGATGCTGAAGACGGCCATCGCCGGGGTGTTGGTGGGGTTGGTCGCGATGTTCTTACCGCAGATTATGGGCACTGGGCGCGAAATTATGAACGAGGTGCTGCGCGGCGAAAGTGAATTCACGTTGTTTTTGCTGGCACTCAGCATCGCCAAAATATGGGTGACCGCCGTGAGCGTCGGCGGTGGGTTTGTCGGAGGGACATTCGCGCCGTCGTTGTTCATCGGGACGATGCTGGGCGGCCTATACGGGCGCACGATGGCATTCATTAACCCGAACTTCAGCGAGCCGCAGGTGTTCGCGATTGCCGGGATGGCCGGGATGATGGCGGGTGTCGTCCATGCGCCGATTACGGCGATTATGCTGGTGTTCGAACTGACGAACGACTACCGCATGATTCTGCCGATTATGCTCACGAGTGTGGTGTGCATCTATTTGACGAAAGAGATGTTCCCCGACGGGTTGTATCACCATGCCCTCAAGCGTGAGGGGGTGCACTTGCAGCAAGGCCGCGATGTCGATGTGATGCAGGGTGTGAAAGTGAGCGAGGCGATGCACACGCCGGTAACCATCGACCCGCGCGCCAGCCTGACGCAACTGCGTGATGTGCTGCACGATCATCACACGCGCGCGGCGGGTATTGTCGACGATGGGCACAACCTCATCGGTATCGTTACCCTAACGGACCTACAAGACGCCTACGACTTACCCGACCACGGCGTCGACCTTACGGTGGCCGATATTGCGACGTATCCGTGTATCACCGCGAGCATGGATGAACCGCTGTGGGTCGCTGTGCGGCGGATGGGGCAGCACGAGGTGGGGCGGTTGCCGGTGGTCGAGTCGGGGTCGCGCAAGCTGGTGGGGATGCTCAACCGGCACGACATCGTGCGGGCGTACAACCTCGCGATTGCGCGCAAAGTCGCCGACCAACACCACGCCGAGCAAATTCGTCTTCAATCGCTCACGGGCGCGCACGTCTTCGAGTTCAAAATTCAGCGTGGTGCGCCCATCGCCGAGCAGTGCATTCAGGAGATCAAGTGGCCGCCGGAGAGTGTGATTGCGTCCATCCAGCGGAAGAACAAGCTGCTGATTCCGCACGGGGTGACGCGCCTGCACGCCGATGACCGGGTAACCATCGTTGCGGCGCCGGAGGCCGAACGTGACATCGCGCGGCTGTTTGGGTTGTAGGGTGTTGCGCTGTACCCTATTCCGTTTCTCGGTTTGGCTTTCTGTCGGTTAGTATTGCGAGGAGATCATGCTCCAAATTACGCATATCTCGGAAAATACCGGACGAAAAGCCAACTGCACCCACAAGCAATATAGCAATGCCGGTGGTCTTCAGATAGGCAGTGCCCTCGATGACGAAAACGATCGGCGCGAGAGCAAGAGGGTAGGTCGTTACGAAGAAAAATCCGAAACCTATCCGCGTTTGTAGCGTTATTTCGCCGTGCGTTTATGTGAGGTTAACCGAGATTAAGGCACATTGGCCCCAGCATAGCCGAAGCGCCATGTCACCCAGGGGTGCGGGTGGTACGCTATAATCGGCGTACACCAACCGATGGGCAACCGTCGGGTAGGTGGTATCGCAATACAGAATATAATGGTCTTCAGATGAAGGCCGTTTCGTTTATTCGACTAAACGCGCGACTTCAACGCAGGAGGTAGCCATGCGCTACGTTTCGTTATTCACATTCATCATGTTGCTGGCGCTTGCGCCGCTCGCACCCACTGCCGAGGCACAAGGGGCGACGGTGGCCGATTTGGTGGGCGGCAACGCGAACCTCGGGCTGCTGGCGGTGGCCATCGAGGCGGCGGGGCTGGCCGATGACCTCGCGGGGGGCGAGTTCACCGTATTTGCACCGACGAACGGCGCGTTCCTGACGTTCCGGGCCGATCTCGGTATCACGCAGGAGGGGCTGCTCGCCGATACGGCGCTGCTGCAAACCATACTGCGCTACCATGTGGTGCCGTCTGCGGTCACCTTCGGTGATGTGTTCACCTCGGAGCTACCGACGAGCCTCACCGCGCTCGACGGCAACAGCATCGGCGTGACGCTTGCGAACAATCGCATCGTGCTCAATGGCGGGCGCGCGACTGTCGCGCAGCCGAACATCTTCGGTAGCAACGGTGTGGTTCACATCATCGATAACGTGTTGCTGCCACCGGTCGAGATTGTACCGGCCACGCCAGAACCGGCAGTCGATGGGCCGACGCCGCTACCGCCGCTTACAGGTACCGACTCCGTGCTCGACCGCGCGGCGCGCGTCAACGCGCTGACGACGTTCGTGTCTGCGGTGCAGTCCGCCGGGTTGGTCGATGCGCTCAGTGGCGATGGGCCGTTCACGGTATTTGCGCCCTCGAATGGGGCATTTGGCACCTTGCAGGGCGATTTCGCACTCACAACCGACGGCCTGCTCGGCGATGTGCCGCTGCTGACCGCCGTGCTGACGTATCATGTGGTGCCGGACCAATTCAACGGCGAGCGGCTTGTGAATACGATCAACACGCGCAGTGGGCCTATCGTCAACGGGAGTGTGTTGGGCGGCTTCATTTCGCCCATCGAACTGGGCACACTTAACGGGCGGACGCTCGTCTTCAGCATCAACGACACCGGGCGCGTGATTATCAACGGCGGCGAGGCATCGGTGGTGACGACGGACATCGTCGCGCGCAATGGCATCATCCACATCATCGACAATGTGTTGGTGCCATAGCCATGTTGGCATCGGTCACCCGTGAGGAAGCGCTCGCCCTGCTGCGCACCGAGCACGCCGAAATCCGCCGAATCATCGATGCGCTGACGGACGAACAAATGGTGCAGCCGGACACGGTTCGGCATGGGCTGTACCCCGGCGAATCATATGCGTTCAAGGACTTGCTGTCTCACCTGTGCCACTACGAGCAGCTTGCGCTCGCCATGGTGGACGCGTGGCACATCGGCGAAATACACACCGAAAGCGAGCGTGTGTGGACCGACGGCTACAACGTCCATATGGAGAGTTCGGCAAAGCGGGCGCACTACGCCCTCGACGAGATGCTGAACGAGTGGGACGAAACACAAGCCGCACTCGAAGCCGCGTTCGACGAGATGAGCGATGCGGAGTGGCGCGCGGTCGCGCCATACCCCACGGACGAGCCGACGGACCTCGGCGGCGTGCTGGAGAAAATCATCGTTGCGCCGCCACGCCCGCTGTATCGGCATTTGCCGGTACACATTCCCGACCCCGCTGCGTACATCAAACGGTTGAGGGGTTCTTGAACCGTCAGAGGACGGTAAAACGAACATTCATCGACAAGGAGTAATCCATGCGCCGTTGGTTATTGTCTCTGCTGGTTTTCATCACGACTGTACCGGCCATCGCACAGGATGACGGTGCTTGCACACCTGCTGACGGCGCGCCGCTGACGGTCGGCGCGGTTTTTCCGCGCGGAAACCTGCTCACCCGCCAGGCTGAACTCGATTTCCAGGGTGCTGACGCGATGCGGATGGCCGTCAATGCCTGTGGTGGGGTGAACGGTCGCCCGGTCGAATTCGCATCGATCGAAGCTAACGACCGGGGCGACGCCGTCGAGGCGGTGGCCACCTTGCGTGATGACGGCGTTTCCGTGATTGTCGGCAGCGGGAACCCCGCCGTCGCCGACGGGGCCGCCGAGACTGAGGGCGTCGTTTACTGGGAGATGACCGAAAGCCGCCCCACCACCGCAACCGAATGGGTGTTCTCACCACGCCCCGACAATCGTCAACTCGGCGAACGGGCTGCCCTCTATGCAAGTGAGGTCGTCACCGGCCAAACCGACGAGCCGTTGCGGGTCGCGCTCATTTTCGAGGAGCGCACCCGGTCGAGTGAAATGGCCGACGGCGCGCGCGCGCTTCTCGCGGAGCGCGGCCAGCTTGTCATCGAAGAGCCATACGACGACTCGTTGTTTGGTACCTACAATATCGGTATCCAAATCCGCCAGCAGAACGTGAACACGGTCATCTTCAGTGGGTTCGACGACGACGGCGAGCGGTTGTGGTATTCGCTGCGCGAGGCCGACGCGAATATCCTCGCGTGGCTGCACATCGGCAGCGAGGGCTACCGCCAGACGATTTGCAACCGTCCCAGCAGCGCAGAAGGGTTCATCGGTGTGAACGCATCTGGCCCGGTGGATAACGATGCCCGCCGCGCATCGATGGGTGGTGTGTACGAGGCGTACCGCGAGATTTACCTGCGCGAGAACAGCGCTATCCCCACACCGGATGCGGACCTGAGTGCGGCGGGTGTGTACACATTGCTGACCGATGTGCTGCCGCGCGTCGAGGGTGACATCGCGCCGGAAACTGTGCGTGCGGCGATATTGGCACAGTCGGTGCCGGTGGGGCAGGGGATGTTCGGCGAGGGGTTGCAATTCGAAGGCGGGCGCAATCTCTCTTCACAGGCGATTGTGCGTCAGCAGCAGGGACCACGCTTTTGCACCCTCGCGCCAGGCGAGTACGCGACTTGCGTGAGCCAGGTGCGGCTCTTCGAGGATTGGCGCAGCCGGGCCATCGCCGAAGAGAGCGGTGTGGCGTGCATCGGCACCGAGGCGTAGGACTTCGGTGCTGAGTAGCGAGTGCCGTGTACTGAGCGATTGCAGGAACAAACGAAAGTGAGCGCAGGGAAGGTGCATATGCGTAATCTAGTCTTCTTGATGAGTGCAATTGTTTTAGCCTTTGGATTGGTCAATTCTGCAGGTGCGCAGGACCCGATCTTCGGGCTGGTCGAGGTCGATAATGCGGCGGTGCGCGTCGGGCCAGATTTCGCCTACGACGCCATCGACAACCTGCCGCGCGATACCTCCGTGCAGATTATCGGTCGGTCAGGGACGTTCATCTATCGCTGGGATGGTACGCAGTGGTTCGAGATCAACTACGGTGGTGGCACGGCCTGGATCTACGCGCGTCTGTTGCGCACGAGTCAGGCGTTTAACAGCATTCCGCCGACAGGACGCCTGCTGCCGCGCAACCGCAATGGCCGCGTGCCCGATGGCTTCGACCTGAGCAGCGAAGTGTGTTCGCAGTGGGTGGGTGAGTTCACGCAGTCCGGTGGGTTTAGTGGGCCGGGGTCATCGGTCACGGTGACTTTCCCGGGTTTGCAAGGCGCAAACCTGTACCGTGTGATTATCGTTGCGCCGGACGACTTTCGCGTGGCGTTCGATAGCCTGGATACTACCGTCACGATTCCGTTCGAAGACCTGCCGCGCCCTGCCGGGACGTACACCTGGCGCGTCGCGCCGTATTGGGATAGTGATGCGTCACCCCGGCAGCAGGTGTGTTTGTTGCAAACCGGCGGCACCTTCGATAAACCGTTTCGCGAACGGGTGCTGGGGACCGACAACTTCTAGCGAAAATAGGTTACGGGGCGGGGATGCTTCCTCGCCCCGGTGAACCGTACCCTAGCTTTCCATCTTGGCCTTGAGCGTTTGTAGGCTTTTTTCCATTTGTGTGATGTTCATGCGTTCGACGATGAGTTTGTCGGCAATTTTGCCGAGTGCGCCACCGGCCATCTCATAGTCGACTGTGCCTTGGAGGCGAACGCCGTCACCCTCGGCGAGGTAATCCCAGCGATAGGTGCCGGTGACCATCCCCTCCATCTCGAAAGCGATGACAGACCCCGGCTCGTATTCCGAAATTGTCAGCGTCATTTCCATGCGTGCGCCAGCAGCCGTGTAGACCTGCCGCATCTTGCCGCCGACACGCGGTGTATCGAAGTCTGCATTCACTTCGACCACGCCTCGTACCACTCTGGAATCGCCGCCGGGTTGGTCGCGTATTGTATCACCGCTGCGGGCGATGCCTGGATAAAAATATCACGTTCGACGTGAGCCATCTGGTAAACCTCCAAAAACTCTATTTCGGTACAAATACCGTACATGAGAACTTTAGGGCGGTCTACCAGTTGGTACCATTTTTTTACTGTGCCTCCACAAACGTCTTGAAGCGCTCCATATCGGCCTGCGTTTGCTTTTTGAAGGCCCCCGGCATGAACCAGCCCATCAGGCGCATCCAACCGGTGAACTGGAACTCGCAATCCATCGACCAGCGCGTTTGTTGGTCGGTCACAGCTTCGAAGCGGTTGACGACGGTGTTATCCACGCCCCCGGCTTCGAACCGCATCGCCATCTCGTCGGGCAAATTGTGTGTGAGGATCGTCTCGACCATTTCCATGTCGCGCCCGTTCATGTCGTAAACAAGGCGGGACTTCGCGCCGGGTTTGCCGTAGTCGCCGCTGATGTGCTTGATCGATTTAAACGTCGGTTGCCACTTGCTGAGGTTGTCCGGGTCGTCTATGAGCGCAACAACTTCTTCGCGAGGGCGGTCGATGATGACTTCGGTGGTGTAGTGCATAGTGTTCTCCCCTGTTCACAAAGGCATTGTGATGCGTTAGACCTACTGTAGCACAACGACCGCCATCTTTACCCCCTCAAAATTAGGGGGTTCACAAGGTTTTTGTCATCACATGGATCGGAATTAATCGGCAGAAGGTATACTACGACCGTTCGATCGTGAAAATGGTAAAGGAGTAATCGAGATGGCATCGAAGAACTGGCAGCTCGCCGAGGACGCAGCCAAGCGCTACGAAGCGGTGCTTGTCCCCGCGATTTTGGGGCCGTTCGCAAAAGCCCTGGTGGACTTTGCTCTACTGCCAAGTGAGGGGATCGTCGTCGATGTGGGGTGCGGTACTGGCGCGGCCACACGCTACGCCGCCCAGAAGGCCGGGTCAAACGCAAAGGTTATCGGCTCAGATGTAAACGCCGGCATGCTAGCCGTCGCGAGTTCACTACCGGGGGTCGATGGTGCGACGATCGACTGGCAGGAGGCCTCGGCTTACGCGTTGCCGATGGACGACGGGGTGGTCGATGCGGTGTTGTGCGCGCAAAGCCTGCAATTCATCGCGGAGAGGGTGAAAGCCCTCGAAGAAATGCGCCGCGTGCTCAAGCCGGGGAAGTCGGCTTACATCAGCCTGTGGACACCCATCGAAGCGAGTCCCTATTTTCATCGGCTGGTGGGTGCTGTTGCCGACCTCATCAGCGAGGATACCGCAGCGGGGTTGGGGTCGGCCTTCAATTTCAGCGACCGCGCGGCAATCGAAGCCACGTTCGACGAGGTCGCGTTCAGTGATGTTTCCATCACCACTACCGAAATCGAACTGCCGTTGGCGCCTGTGCGCGAGTTCGTGCCGCGTCACATTCGCGCAACGCCGATGGGCAAAGGCTACGACGCGGCCCCCGAGGAAACGCGAATCGCCATCCTCGACCGGTTGGCCGAGCAACTCGCGGAATACGAAACGAGTAACGGCATGAGCGTGCCCTTCGCGTCGTTCCTCATCCGCGCAACGAAGTAAGCTGCGATAACTTCGCAAGTGTGCGCTCGCTATGGGGCGGGCCGACCGGCGGGTCGGCCCTTAATGGTGCGATGAAAGCTACTTCTGGCGGGTGACGGTGCCCGTGCCCGCAGCCAATTCGACGTAATCGCCGTCCTGAATGATGCGGGTGGCGTCCTTGACGTTCGTTGCCGCCGGGATGCCGATTTCGCGCAGGATGATGCTGCCGTGACTGAGGTCGCCGCCGGTTTCCACGATGACGCCAGCAACGCGGCCGAAGGTGGTTATCCAAACGGCATCGACACTGCGCGCGACGAGAATGGTATCGTCGGGGGTGTAGCCTTCCGGCAGGGCCATGCTCGGCTCTTGCAGAACCCAGGCCTTGCCACTCACCGTGCCCGTCGTCAGGCTAATGCCCTGAAGGGTGGTCGCCTTGGCATCGACCTTGCGGTTAAACGCCTCAAGGGTGTCGAAGCGGTGCAGCAGGTCTGGCATATCGTAGGCCGCCAGCTTTTCGATTTCCTCGGCGCGGGCCTCGAAGAACCCGTCTTCGG